>JAOUPW010000193.1 GCA_029879665.1 Rhodospirillales bacterium
AACCTGTCGCGGGCGGTCCCAGACACGGCACCCATAGCGACCGCCAGCACCCGGTAACCGTCCACGGCCATCGCTTCGGCCTCGGCAAGGCCTGCGTTGAGGTCAATTCCCCGGCACATGGGCAGGACGTCTTCAGCCGCGCCCTTGACGAAGGCCGTCAGGGTATCGCCGTCCCGGTTAAAGCTGGCGGCGTAGCGGCGCGATGAATCGAAGGGGATAAAACCGATTTCGGGATAACGTTCCAGTACATCTTCGCGGACGACTCCGGCCTTGGCGGCGAATACAAGAAAAGCGATATCCACCGTATCCCCGAACCGGTGATCGCCGCCTTCGCTCCGGCGGAAGGTCGCCTCGTTGCAAAGGGCGGCGGCCAGGGCCAGGGATTTGATCCCGCCTTGCCCTTCTTCGTTCAAAGAACCATCGACCGGCATGATCCCCCCTTGCGGTTCGTAGCCTTCGCCTTCCACCTGGAGCCGGCCGACCCCCGGAACCAGCAACCGTTTTACCGTCAATTTGTTCAGGGTCAGGGTGCCGGTCTTGTCGCTGGCGATCAGGGTGCAGGCGCCCAGGCCTTCCACCGCCGGCAACCGGCGGACAATGACCCGCCGCCGCGCCATTCGCGCCGCGCCGACAGAGAGCGCGACGGTAATCGCCACTGGCAGACCTTCGGGAATTGCGGAAACGGCAAGGGCCACCGCAACGAAAAAAATTTGCGCCAGGTCCATGCCGCGCAGGAACTGGGCCACGGCCAGCATCGCCACCGCGGCGATGATCACCAGCCCCAGGTTGCGGGTGAATTTTTCAAGACGAAGAACCAGCGGCGGCGGCGCGGATCCGGTGGCCGTCAGGGCCTGGGCGATCCGGCCGATTTCCGTATGCAGCCCGGTGAGAACGACCATGCCTTCCCCCCGGCCGCTGATCACCATACTGCCGGCGTGCAACAGGGTGGCCCGGTCCCCGGTCGGCGTTTCCGCATCAAGCCTGGCGTCCGGGTTCTTTTCAACGGGAAGGGATTCTCCGGTGAGAAGCGATTCATCGACGTGCACTTCCTGTGCAGAAAAAAGCCGGATATCGGCGGGAACCCTGGTTCCCGACTCCAGCAACACCATATCTCCCGGCGTCAGTTCGGCGCTGTCGGCCTGGACCCGGAGCCCATCTCTGATAACGGCAACCCGGTTTTTGATCATCATGCCAAGCGCTTCGGCGCTGGTTTCGGCCTTCCATTCCTGGACCGTGCCGACCGCCGCATTGACCTGAAGCACGACAAAAATAAAGATTGCGTCGGTCAGTTCGCCGATGGCAAGCGACATCACCGTTGCCGCGAGAAGGAGGTAGATCAGCGGGCTTTTGAATTGGCGCAGAAAAACCCTGATCATTCCGGAACGGGGTGGACTGGGCAAAATGTTGGCGCCGAATTCCGCACGGCGGCGGGCCGCTTCGGACTCGCTTAAACCCCGGCGGGTGCTGTCCAACGCCTCCATCACCGCGTCCGGTGTCATGGAATGCCAGTTTCGGTGAAGCAGATGTTCGATCGGCATATCGAAACCACTTCCGGCCTTTTGCAAATGGCCCGGAATTCAAGGCCGGCGGAAAAACCAAGCCTTACTCACTATACTAGGATACGCCTGACAAAGAGGGATGCCAAGCAGCCGGAGTTCCGATTAAATTTCTAGAACCTGACGATCTTTCCCGGATTCATGATGTTATCGGGATCGAGCGCCTTCTTGACCGCGGCCATGACGTTGACCGCCTCGCCGTGTTCGGCATCGAGTATATCCATCTTGCCGTGTCCGACCCCATGCTCGCCGGTACAGGTGCCGTCCATGGCGATCGCCCTTTTCATCAGCCGGTCATTAAGTGCCGTGGCTTCCGCGATTTCGTCCGGATTGCCGGGATCGATAACCATGACCAGATGAAAATTTCCATCCCCCACATGCCCGACCACCGGCGCATAGAGAGAAGAAGCATCAACATCCTGTTTGGTCTCCAGGATGCAGTCGGCTAACCGGGAAATGGGAACGCAGACATCCGTCGCCCAGGGCTTGCCGCCGGGCCGCATTGCGGTCACTGCGTAGGCCGCGACATGGCGGGCTTCCCACAACTTGTTCCGTTCTTCCGTCTTGGTCGCCCAGAGGAATTCGCCGCTGCCGTTTCCTGCGCAGATTTCACCGACCATTTCCGCCTGTTCCTTGACCCCGGCGTCGGTGCCGTGGAATTCGAGAAACAGGGTCGGCTTGACCGGAAAATTCAGTCCGGAATACCTGTTTACCGCATCCAGACCCGCGTCGTCCAAAAATTCGATGCGGGCAATGGGAATTCCCATCTGGATTATCGAAATCACGGAATCAACCGCGCTCTTGATATCATTGAAGGACACCACCGCCGAGGAAATGGCTTCCGGAATTCCGAACAGTCGGACGGTGACTTCAGTGATCACGCCCAAAGTGCCTTCCGAACCGACAAACAGGCGGGTCAGATCGTACCCGGCGGCTGATTTTCGCGCCCGGCGGCTGGTCTGTATGATCCGTCCGTCGGCCAGAACCACGGTCATGGCCAGGACGCACTCGCGCATTGTGCCGTAGCGGACGGCGTTGGTGCCCGACGCCCGGGTTGCCGCCATGCCGCCGATGGACGCATCCGCCCCCGGATCGACGGGAAAAAACAGACCCGTGTTGTGAAGCTGGGTGTTGAGTTGCTTGCGGGTGACACCGGATTGAACGGTGGCGTCCATGTCTTCCGGATGAACGGCCACAACCGCGTTCATTTCGCACAAATCGAGACAAATACCGCCCTCGAGGGCGGCGATATGGCCTTCCAGCGAAGTGCCGGTGCCGTAGGGGATAACCGGCGCCTTGTGACGGGCACAGACCTTTACGATCTCGCTGACTTCCTCGGTGGAGCGGGGATAGACGACCGCGTCGGGAGGATAAGGCTTGTGATAGGACTCGTCAGTTCCGTGCTGGTCGCGCACGGATTGGGATAGGGTGAGCCTGTCGCCGACAATGGCCCGAATCTCATTCAGCAGGCCGTCGGTAACCCGGGTCGAAAATGCGGCCATATCCTCCCCTTTCAATTTAACAACAGCATACGTGAAATATTAGACCATCCCCGATGGACGGGGGCCGCCGGTGGCCCAGTCCAGAAGTTCCACCGTATGCACCACGGGCATGCCGGTGGCGTCGCCGATCTGCACTAGGCAGCCGATGTTGCCGGTGGCGATGACCGAAGCCCCGGTCGCTTCCAAATGCGCCGCCTTTCGTTTCTGAAGCCGGCCCGCCAGTTCGGGCTGCATCAAATTGTAAGTTCCCGCCGAGCCGCAACAGAGATGACCTTCGGCCGGTTCAAAGACCTCGAAGCCTGCGTCCAGCAGTAGTTTTTTCGGCTCTTCCCGAATCTGCTGTCCATGCTGCAGGGAACAGGCCGAATGATAGGCTACCGCCGGCCGGTCCCGCGATACCGGCGCCTTGAGTCCGAGTTCGGCCACCACCTCGGTAATGTCCTTGGCCAAGGATGCCATCCGGGCGGCACGGGCGGCCCAGTCCGGATCCTTGCGCAACATGTAGCCGTAATCTTTGACCGTGGTACCGCAGCCGGAAGCATTGATAACCACCGCATCCAGGCCGCCATTTCCCGCCACCCGTTCCCAGGCGGCGATGTTGGCCCGCGCCGCCTTCAGCGCGTCGGCTTCCCGGCCCATGTGATGGACCAGGGCGCCGCAACATCCCCCGCCTTCGGCCACCACCACCTCGCAGCCGTGACGCGTGAGCAGCCGGACGGTGGCTTCGTTGATGGTGGGACGAAGAACCTGCTGGGCGCAGCCGTTCATCAGGACAATCCGTTTTCGTTTCGGCCCCTTGGCCGCGAACACCTGCGGCCGGTCCATGGACGAAGGCGCGGGAATGCGGGCGGGGGCCATCTTCACCATCCCCTTCAAGCGTCCGGGCATGAGAAAGGCGAAGGGCTTTACCAACCAAGCGCCGATCAGGGCAAGCCGGAAGACACCCGGCCTTGGCAACACGGCGGCGAGGAGCGCGCGCAGCATTCGCTCCGGCCGGGGGCGAACAAAGCTCTCCTCGATTCTGGCGCGGCCCTGATCCACCAGATGCATGTAATGCACACCGGAGGGACACGTGGTCATGCACGAAAGGCAGGACAGGCAGCGATCCACGTGCTTGACCACCTTTTCCGTCACCCTTTCTGTATTTCGCGCCCTGTCTTCGAGCATGTTCTTGATCAGGTAGATCCGGCCTCGCGGGCTATCCAGTTCGTCACCCAGCAAGACGAACGTGGGACAGGTGGCCGTGCAGAAACCACAATGCACGCAGCTACGAAGAATATCGTTGGCGGACGAAAGGTCAGGATCGGCCAATTGCTCGGGAGTGAAGATGGTCCGCATCGCTTCCTCCCTTTACCAGTCCGGGTCCATGCGGCCGGGATTGAGCACGCCATTGGGATCGAAGCTGTTCTTGATGCGCGCCGCCAGCGGGCCGAGGGGGCCGGAGTGCGGCTCGAAGACGGCAACCGATGACCGGATATCGTCCGCCGCCCGGATCAGGGTCGCATGCCCGCCGCATTCGCGAAGGGCGCCGCGTACGGTATTGCATCCGGCGTCGGGCAAAGGGTCGAGGGCCAGCCACAGCAGTCCGCCACCCCAGTCGTAGAAAACCTGCCCCGGCAGGGTTTGCAGAATTTTTTCCGCCACCCGCGCCCCTTCGGAAGGCGGCACCGAAACCCGCCAGATCTGGGCCTCGAGTCGGTCCCAATAAAAGGCCGCATCCCTGATTTCCCGCCACAGGATTTCGGAATTGGAAGTATGCAGTTCATCCAGGTCGCCGGAGGGAGCCAGCAGCCCCTTCAAGGATGCGCACCGGGATTCCACCGACGGCGCCGGCCCTTCCACCCGAATCGCCGTTACCGCCCCGGCGGATGAGGACACGCGGACGACGGCGGACCGCGCCGCCACGGCGGCCGGCAGATGGGCGGCCGCAGAAACTTCAAAGGAACTGGTGAGCGCGCTGATCATGGCC
>JAOUPW010000194.1 GCA_029879665.1 Rhodospirillales bacterium
TTTCGTCAGGATAATGTTCTAGGACGGTGGAAAAATAAGTCAGGGAGTCCAATGTTTCTCAGCACGCATAAGGTCCAGGTGCTCTGGCACGACTGCGACCCGGCAGCCATAGTTTTCTACGGAAATTACTACCGGTGGATGGACGATGCCACTTATTATCTGTTCGTTAAAGCGGACCTGGAATGGAACAAGTTGAAGACCATCTATGATAAGCCGTCGGTACCTCTGGTTTCCGCGCACGGGGATTTCCGTTCGCCGGCAAAATTCGGCGACGTGCTGACCATTGAAAGCCATGTCTCTGAATGGGGAACACGGTCATTTACGGTCTCTCATGTTTTCCACAACGGCGACAAGATTGCCGCCGAAGGATATGAAAAACGGGTCTGGTGCCGGGTCGACCCAAATGATCCCGGAAACATCAAGGCGTTTCCGATCCCGGATGAAGTCAGGAAAGCTCTCGGCGGGTGAATGCGAAATGATTGAGGAAGGGCGGGGGGACGAATAGGCCATGAGCACGGAACGGTCATTTGCCCGGGAAGTGAAATCCCTTCGCCTGGGCGCCGGAGAGACTTTCTACGGCGAGGGTATCCTCGCCGTGACCAAGGGTCTTTTGCAGGCGGGCGTCGCCTACGTCGGCGGCTACCAAGGGGCACCGGTTTCGCATTTGCTGGATGTGTTGGTCGATGCCCGCGAACTGATGGACGAAATGGGCATCCACGTCGAGACCTGCGCCAACGAAGCCGCCGCCGGCGCCATGCTCGGCGCCTCCATCAATTATCCCCTGCGTGGCGCGGTCACCTGGAAATCCATCGTCGGTACCAACGTCGCAGCCGATGCGCTGTCTAACCTGTCGTCGCCGGGGGTTATGGGCGGGGCGCTGATTATCGTCGGTGAGGATTACGGCGAAGGCGCCAGCGTTATCCAGGAACGCACCCTGGCCATGGCCATGAAATCGGGGATGTGGCTGTTCGATCCCCGGCCGTCGCTACCGAACATCGTCGACATGGTCGAACACGGTTTCGCCCTGTCCGAAGCTTCCAATGCTCCGGTGATGATGCAGCTTCGCATTCGCGCCTGTCACCTTCAGGGGTCGTTTACGGCCAGGGACAACCGCCATCCGGTGGTCAACACCCATGACCGTTTGGCTGAACCGGCAACATTCAACTATTCCCATCTTGCCCATCCGCCGGTGACCTTCGTTCAGGAAAAACTGAAGGTGACCGAACGGCTGCCGGCGGCCCAGACCTATATTCGCGAACATGGCCTGAACGAAATATTTCCCGGCGATCTCAAGCGTATCGGCATTATCGTCCAGGGCGGGCTTTACAACACCCTCATCCGTCGTTTGGTCGGGCTCGGCTTGGCCGATCAATTCGGCGCCTGCCGCATTCCCCTTTTGGTGCTCAACGTGGTGCATCCGCTGGCGGACGGCGAAATCCGGGAATTTTGTGACGGCAAGGAAGCGGTGCTGGTGCTGGAAGAGGGCAACCCGGAATATATCGAGTTTCAGATCAACACCATCCTTCGCAGAGCGGGGCTCCCGACCCGCATTCACGGCAAGGACGTAATGCCGGTGGCCGGCGAATATACTGCGGTGGCGATCCAGGAAGGCCTGTCCGCTTTTCTTGAGGCCGTGACGCCGTCGGGCCTGGACCTGGGCGAAGTGCGCAAGGCGCAGACGCGCATGTTGGAAGTCCGGGAAGGGGCTGCTGCCGCCTTGCCTATGGACCTGCCGCCGAGGCCGCCCATATTCTGCACCGGTTGTCCGGAGCGGCCGGTTTTTTCCGCCATCAAGCTGCTCGAGTCAGATATCGGCAAGGTCCATATTTCCGCCGATATCGGATGCCATGCGCTTGCCACCTTCGAGCCTTTTTCCATGGGAAATTCGATTCTCGGCTACGGCATGTCGCTGGCCAGCGCCGCCGCTGTGGCGCCGTTCCAGCAGAAACGCTCGCTTTCGATCATGGGCGACGGCGGCTTTTGGCACAACGGACTGGCTACCGGGGTTATCGGCACCCTGCTCAACGAAGGCGATTCCATCCTGATCATCATGGAAAACGGATATTCGTCGGCGACTGGCCAGCAATACATCCCCAGCAGCGCCGCCGGCAAGGGCGGCCGAGCCCCGGGGATGGAAATTCAATCCACCCTGGAAGCTTTGGGTGTGCCCTGGTTGCGGCGGGTCCGGACGTATTCCGTGTCCGAGATGATGGCGGCGATTAAGGAAGCCTTGAACACGCCCACGGCGGGGCTGAAGGTGATCATCGCCGACGGTGAATGCCAGCTAGCCCGGCAACGCCGTTTGCGGGACGAGGTCGCCGGCAGATTGTCCCGGGGCGAACGGGTGGTGACGCCGCGCTTCGGTGTCGATAGCGAACTGTGCACCGGAGATCATGCCTGTATTCGCCTTTCCGGTTGTCCCAGCCTAACCCTCGCGCCGAACCCGGATCCCCTGCGAGACGATCCGGTGACGGAGGTGAACAACGCCTGCGTCGGTTGCGGCCTGTGCGGCGAAGTCGCCCATGCCGCTTCGCTCTGTCCGTCCTTCTACCGGGCCGAACGGACGCAGAACCCGAGCCGAACCGAGCGTCTAACGAACCGCTTCCGCCGCGCCGTTATCGGTTGGATGCAGCCGGATGGAGAACGGCCCTTATGACCGGCGCATCGACAAGGCCGGTAACGCTGCTGATCGCCGCATTGGGCGGCGAAGGCGGCGGCGTTCTCACCAACTGGATCGTCAACGCGGCGCAAGCGGTCGGCCTGCCGGTTCAGGCGACCTCCATCCCCGGCGTCGCGCAACGTACTGGCGCGACCACCTATTACATCGAAATCTGGCCTGATTCTCTCGAAACTCTTGGCGGGCGGGAACTGGTGCTGGCCCTCAGCCCGATTCCAGGCGAGGTCGATATCATGGCGGCTTCGGAATTGCTGGAAGCCGGGCGCGCGATCCAGAGCGGACTGGTGACGCCGGAGCGAACATTTCTGATCTCATCCACCCACCGGGTTTATACCACGGCGGAAAAGATGAAACCGGACGACGGCCGGTTTGATGTCGCTGATTTGTTGCGGGCGGCCCGGAACCGGTCCCGGGAAAATCTTCTTCTCGATCTGGAAGGGATCGCTCGGGAATCCGGGGCACATATGAATTCCGTTCTATTGGGTCTGATTGCGGCTTCGGGCAAGCTTCCTTTTGGCGAAGATTCCCTTCGCGCCGGGATCCGCTCCGAAGGCAAGGCCAGCGACGCAAATCTCAGAGGGTTCGAAGCCGGTATTTCCGCCGGTCGCGCCAGGCTGGCCACCCGGGTGCCGGGGGCTACCGGAGGAGAAGGGAAATCCACTGTGGATGAACTTCTCGACCGGGTGCGAACGGACTATCCTGACGCACCACGCCAGGAACTCGAACACGCCGTCCGGCGGCTGACCGATTATCAGGATAGCGCTTACGCTGAACTCTATCTGGAGCGCCTAGTTCCTTTCAGGCAAGCCGCGCCCGAAGTTCTGGCTTCGGTGGCGCGTCATCTGGCCGTGCGCATGAGTTATGAAGACATCATCCGCGTCGCTCAGGCAAAAATCCGTCCCGGGCGGTTTCGGGCCATTCGCGCCGAAACCGGTGCAGGGGCGGACGAACCTGTTGCTGTGACCGAGTTCTTCAAGCCCGGCCTTAATGAGATTTGCGACATCTTGCCTGTGGGGCTGGCCCGTCGACTGTTGAAGCGAGCCGAAAGCCGTCCAGATCAACAAGCCTTTAAAATGTCCATGCTGCTCCGGACTACCACGGTCTGGGGATTTTTCCGGCTCCGCATGCTGGCCGGGATTCGGCGTTGGCGCCGGAGCACCTTCCGCTTCCAGCAGGAACAGATAGCGATTGAATCCTGGCTGGATGAAATCCGTCAAGCAGCCTCAACGAATGCTCGCCTTGCCGTGGAAATTGCCGAATGCGCCCGCCTGATCAAGGGTTACGGCGCGACCCACGCCCGTGGTACGGACAGTTTCCGTCGCAACAAGGAGGCGCTGATCAATCCATCTTCCGGAGATACGGTCAGCTAAAAATAGTTTCACCCAGGGGAGAAGGTAAAAAAACCATGGATCACCCAGACTATAATTACAGCGTTTTTGTCCCGGATGAGAATGAATTTATCGACTTCGCCGTCAAGTCTCCGAAGGTAACCATGCGTGCACCTTCGTTTCCCCTTGAGGACTTGGAAACGGGTGACACCCTCGAAATGAGGGAGCTTTGGAAAAAAGACGTTACCGTCATCGAATTCGGTTCCTTCACCTGACCCTATTGCGCGATGGCGGCGGAGGCTATGGAAGGCCTCGCCGACCGTTACGCCGACCGGGCCGTGCGTTCGGTATTCATCTATACTCGTGAAGCCCATCCGGGCGAAAATTATCACCATCATCAATCGATGGACGACAAGCGCCACAATGCCCGCGCCTTTAAGGCGCATTCAAAGATTAAGCGACAAATCCTGCTCGATGATCTTGAGGGATCTGCGCACCATGCCTATGGATTGCCGCCGAATATGACCTGGATTATCGGGCGAGGTGGTTTCATTCACTACAAGTCATCCTGGACCGCAGCGGCGGATGTGGAAGATGCGTTGGAAAAAATAATTCACTTTCAGGATAACCGGATCAAAGAGCAATTGGTTCCGTTCTACAGTGAAAGAAGCGCCTGGAGTGTCCGCGACCGGGAACAGTTTATGCAGGGCCTTGAACGTGCCGGGCCGCAAGCGGTGGAGGATTACAAGCGGATGCTGAAAAAGGGAAGTGCTGGAAAACCACCCCCGCCGGATACGCCCCGTCAAGTGCCGGGAAACTTCTATAAACCGAAGGATGACGAACCGGTTTCAGGTTAAAAGACCCCCTAACCCGGAAGTGGGTCGGTGATGCGGAGAATTAGCGGAGTGAATGGAAAAAATATGAATTATCCATTTTCTTTATAATAGTATTGTGGATAATATTCCATGTGTTGTGATTCTCAAATAATTAGAAGAATAATAAAACAGAACTCTAGG
>JAOUPW010000195.1 GCA_029879665.1 Rhodospirillales bacterium
AGATGCCGGTGAAACCCGAGAGGTCGCCCCTGGTGTTTACTGGCTTAGAATGCCGCTTCCATTCAAGCTCGACCATATCAACTTGTGGCTTCTGGAAGACGAGGGCGGGTGGACGATCATTGATACCGGCATTGCCAAAGATGACGTCAAGGCGCTCTGGGATCGTATTTTTTCCCGTATGTTTCAGGGCAAACCCCTGAAACGCGTAATCGTCACTCACGCCCATCCTGATCACATGGGTCTTGCAGGGTGGCTGACGGAACGTTTTGGAGTGCCCCTCTGGACATCGTTCGGGGAATGGTCATTCGCCCGTATGCTCAGCCTGGACAAGGGGCCCGAGCTTTTGAACAAATCTCGCGCCTTTTACCGCGCCGCCGGCTTTGACGAATCTCAGATGGCGGCCGTTGACCGGCGAGCCAATCCCTATCCGCGCCGGGTTTCTCCGATTCCATCGACCTATGTCCGGATCAGCGACGGCGATGAGATTGCCATTAACGGTCGTCCCTGGCGGGTGATCGTGGGTACCGGTCATTCAACCGAACACGCCTGTCTCTATTGCGATGAATTGAAGGTGTTGATATCCGGCGATCAGGTTCTCCCGGAAATCACCCCCAACATTGCCGTCTGGCCTATGGAACCGGAAGCGGACCCTTTACGGAATTATCTTGAAAGTCTCCATAAATTCAAACCCTTGCCGGAAGATACGCTGGTTCTTCCAAGCCACAAATGGCCTTTTACCGGGTTGCACGCCAGGTTGGATTTTCTTGCCCATCATCACGACCTCAGGCTTTCTGAAACCCGTGAGACCTGCTCCGTCCCTAGGACGGGGGTCGAGGTTCTAAGCCATCTTTTCAAGCGGCAACTGGACGATCACCAGTTGTTCTTCGCGATCGGCGAAGCGCTGGCTCACCTTCACTATTTGATTGAAGGCGATGAAATGAAGAGGCTCGAGGGCGAAAGCGGCGTGTTAAAATATGCTATGTTCCGCTCGGCATCATAGAATCCGGAACGTTTCAATGAACCGGGCCTAAGGCTGAGTTATTTTTCCGCCGGCGTTTTTCCAGGCATCCAATCCGCCCCCCATGTGGCGGACGTTTTGATACCCTGCGTCCAGCATGGTCAACAAGGCCAGCGCGGAACGTTCTCCGTAGGCACAATAAAGAAGGAACCCTTTCCCGGTCTGCGCCTTCATTGTCCCTAGGGCGCCGCTTGGCTTTATGCCATCTGTCAGGGATTGATAGGGTAGGTGAAGTGAGCCGGGGATGGTTCCATTGCGTTCCCGTTCGCGGGCCTCTCTCAGATCAACAAGAATAACATTCCCCTTGTCGAATTCCTTTAAACAGTCGGTGACGGATACCGTATTTTCCTGAATCCGCGGATCGCCCAGGGAAAACCCGATGGAAAGATTGGCCGGTACGGCCACATCCATTTGTTTCGGATTCGGCAGATTCAGGTTGTTCATAATGTCTGCATACGCTTTTGCCGATTTGACCTGAAGGCGAGGGTTGAAGGCTTTTTCCTCGGCGATGGTGCTGACCGTATTGCCGTTGTAATCGTGACCGGGGTAGACCAGGGTCTCATCAGGCAGAGTCAGCAGTTTGTCAAACAGGGAGTGATATGCCCGGATTGGATCGCCGTGCTGAAAATCGGTGCGTCCCGTGCCCCGGATGAAAAGGGTATCCCCGGTGAAAACCCGATCCCCGCCAACAAAGCTGTAGGAATCGTCCGTGTGGCCGGGGGTGTATAGAACCTTGAGGGAGATGTTTCCGGTTTCGATTATATCTCCGTCGTCGACCCGCATGGAGACCATGTCCACTTTGCTTGCGGCTCCCATGACAGTGACGCAGCGGGTGCGGTCCCGGAGCGCCCCCAGGGCGGTGATATGGTCGGCGTGAACGTGGGTATCGATCGCCTTGACCAGTTTCAGGTCCAGTTCTTCAAGAAGCTTAAGATAGGAATCCACTTTTTCCAGCACCGGATCGATGATCAGGGCGTGGCGGTTGACCTCACTGCCGAGGAGATAGGTGTATGTACAGGTTGCGCTGTCGAAGAGTTGACGAAAGATCATCATCTGCCTCTTGGCCGAGATTTAATTTCATGCTCGGACGGCGCATGTCCATGAGCATCACGCAGGCTCAACGCTTGGAAAAACTTTATCGGAAGGCGATGGTTTTGGGCGTGTCGCCATCAACATCGTAGGTAATTCTGGCTTCCGTATCGCAGTACATGCTGTAAAGGGTTTCTATGACGGCGCTGGCTTCATCTCCCGACAGCGAATAATGGATCGTCTGGGCCTCACGGCGGGTGTTGACCAAGCCATCGCGGCGCAGACGCGCGAGATGCTGGGAGAGGGCGGATTGGCTTAATCCGATAATTTTTTCCAAATCGCCAACGCATTTTTCCCCGGGGACGAGCTGACACAGGATCATCAGTCTGTGCTGGTTACTCATGGCTTTGAGCAGCGTGCTGGCGCGCCGCGCGTTTTCTTGGATTCGTAGTATTTTATCCATGATTATTAATTTTCGTCCCCCGATAACGGTTGCGAATTTTAGTAATACTTATTCTCGAGCAGCCTGGCATTCTTACAAATCCTCAAAGGCTTGTGCCTAAGAAGTGTATTCAACAAATGTAATGTACAGAACCCTGCATGCAAGTGCCAGATGATTTTGATCAAGACGTGTTGCAATGCAATAAGGAGCTGGAGAAGGGTGTGTCAGTTAATTCATTGTTATACGTGAGCTTTTATAGATTAAATGCGTATATTCTGAATTGTTATTCCACCAGACGAGGGTAAATTCGGAGAGAAATATGATGCAGCGCACAAAAACGCGAACGGTTTTGTCGTTCTCAGGGGAGAAGCGAACGCTCGCCGGAGCGAATCACCGGCAAGGTTCATGGCTGCTTTAAGGATGATCTCTCCAGGGTTCCCGCAACCAGGGTGAGAAGCGGCGGGATGATGGCCAGAGTCAGAACCGCCGATAAGGTCAATCCTCCGACCACGACCGATCCCAGGCCCCGGTACAATTCCGAACCGGCGCCGGGGAATATCACCAGTGGCAACATGCCGAAAATACTGGTCAGCGTTGACATAAAGATCGGACGAATCCGGTTGCGGGTCGCGGCGATAATCGAGTCTTCAACGGACATGTTTTCCTTGCGCAGATGATAGAGGGTCTGATGCACCAGAAGGATGGCATTATTGACTACGATACCGACCAGAATAACAAAACCGAGGAGCGTAAGCATATCCAGCTTTTGCGGTATAAAAAGATTCAACATTCCAAGGCCGCCGATTCCTCCGGCAGCGGCCAGAGGGACTGAAAGAAGAATGATCAACGGGTAAACGAAGCTTTCAAACAGTACCGCCATAACCAGATAAACAATGGCAATGGCGATCAGTAAATCAAAAATCATGTGATCCCACGCCTGAGTCAGTTTGTCGGCGGTTCCTGCAAGCGCCATTTTTACTCCGGATGGAAGTCCATTTCCGCGCAACTGGTCGATGACGTTTTTTTGCAGAATGTCCATGGCTGCTTCCAGGGGCAGATCAGGCGCTGGACGAACCTCCAGCGTGACCGTCCGTTCCCGTTCGATGTGCCGGATTTCGGTGGGCCCGGAAGTGACCTCAACCTTGGCCAGGGATCTGACGGGTAGGATCTTGCCGTCCCGGGTTACCACCGGCAGGTTTTCGATCCCTTGAGTTTCCTTGATTTCGCTTTGTGGTCCCTTCAGGGACAGGTCAATTCGTTCGCCGTCAACGGTGATCTCGGCGACCCGCAAACCGTCGTTGAAGGCATCGACGGTTTGACTGAATTCATGGGCGGTGACCCCGTTGTCGGCCAACAACAGCGGGTCCGGAATGATCCGGACTTCCGGCGCGCCCAGTTCCAGACCGGGTTTGGGACGGAATTGATTGCCCTTGTTCTGGGGTAGCAGCCGGTTGATGATCGCCGTTGACTGCAACGCGACATCAAGCACCGCTTCCAGGTCGGGTCCGGATATATTCAGGTCAATGGATCTTCCGCTGCCGATGCCGCGGCCAAAAATGGACGGTTGTGTGATAAACCCGAAGGTGCCGGGTTCCCGAAACACGGGCTGCCTGAGAATTGGAATCAGCTCCGAAACCCGTGAGGGCTCAACACTGTTGGCGCCGACAAACGTGGTCGTGTTGCGGGCAACAAAAAAGAAACGATCAATTTTCGGCGGTTGACCGGGTTCCGACTTGGGTCCGGTCCGGTCCGCCCACAGGTGCTTGACGGCGCCTTCAACCTCTTCCGCAATTCCGGTCGATGTTTTGAGATTATAGCCGGGGGGCGGCAGGATAACGCCGATAACCAGATTGCGGTTTCCTTCCGGGAGATATTCCAGCTTGGGCAGAAATAAATAGGTGGCCAACGCGGCAGTGCCGCAGATGGTAGCGACAACGGATATGGCCAGTCCCCTGTGTCCGACGACGCGGTGCGTCAATCCTGTTGCCGCGTTCATGAACATGCGGGCTAAATCATCAATTACCGGAATGCGCCGGGTGCCCTTTTCCGGGAGAGTTTCCCTTAACAGTCGATTGGCCAGAGCCGGAATTACCGTGATGGCGACCACCAGGGACAGGATCACCGCGACCGAAATAGCAACTGCGATATCCCGGAATAACTGCCCGATTTCCAGTTTCATGATCAAGATCGGCAGGAACACCATGACCGTGGTCAGGGCCGATACCAGGACCGCGCCCCAGACCTGCTGCGTGCCCAGATATGCGGCCTCGCGGACCGGCTTTCCTTCCTGGCGGAGACGGTAGATGTTTTCCAGCACCACGATGGCGGCATCCACCACCATTCCGACGGCAAAGGCGATTCCCGCCAGCGAAATAACATTGATAGAGCGCCCCATCGCCGCCATGGCGACAAAGGACCCGATGATAGAGACGGGAATTGCCAGCGAAATAATCAGGGTTACGGCGCCGGAGCGAAGAAACAGCAACAATACGATCGCGGCAAGGGTTCCGCCGACGAAGATGTTCTGTTGC
>JAOUPW010000196.1 GCA_029879665.1 Rhodospirillales bacterium
ATAATCCGGCCTCGGGCGTTGTTTCTTCGGAAGCGGCGTAACGTGTGCTCGCCACCTTCGCTTAGAGGCAAAGCAGATCTAAAAAATCCCTTGCAGGATGGTTGCTTTTGGGGGGCAATCTGGGCCTAAATCCACTCCTCAAGGGTCGTCCGCTTCTAGCCAAGAGAATTCAACGATTTTGCAATACACGTCTAATGCTCAGTATGATATTGAGGCGTGAAAGAGGGCAGAGGCATGATCAATCCATCCGAACTGAATTTAAGCTCCATCATTGGTAAAGGGCGAGTTTTTAGATTCATCGTCTTTTTTGCCATCCTTGCGGCAGCCTTGAGCATATACTTTATTGAGATAGAAGCCTTTGAATCTTTTTATAAATTTAGCCGTGAGCACGAAGACTGGCAACTGGACGAATATATATTGGTGCTTTTTTCCGTATTGCTGTCGGTATCGTTTGCCACCCTTTTTGCAACCATCATCCTGGCGCGGCGTTTGCTAAAAGAAGTCCGCATACAGATTGATGTAGAACGCAGCTTAGCACAAAGCCGCAAGCTCCAATCCATGGGGACCCTTCTGGCGGGTGTCGCTCATTCGGTCAATAATCATCTTCAACCGGTTCTGAGCTTGACCCGTCTTGTACAGTCGGAATTGCCCAAGAGCAGTGACGAGGCTCAACATCTTGATAAAGTCCTTCAAGCCGCCGGAGGCGCTGCAAGCATACTGAAAAGCGTCTTAAGCTTTAGCCATCATGCGCACAGCGATATCTCCGGTAGAAGCAAAATTGGCAACACTATAGCCGTAGCCCTGGATATTGCTGCAGCCGCCATTCCGAGTTCGGTTATATTCACTCAAAACATCGAACCTCTACAGGATACGGTAACTATTTCCGAAATTGATTTGGAAATCTCACTGCTCAACATGATTACCAACGCCGTAGATGCCCTTGAAGGTAAACCGGGACAGATTAACGTTTCACTTAACAAACTTGAAAGCGTCCCTGCAACCGTTTTGCATCAGGGCAAGATGTTGTCCGCTCCTCTTGTTTGCTTGAAGGTATCCGATAATGGGAAGGGGATGTCCGAGGATGAGCAGATTCGTATTTTCGATCCCTTTTACACCACCAAAGACGTTGGTAAGGGAACCGGGCTGGGTTTATCTGAGACACATGGTATTATTGCGAAGGCAGGCGGAGTGATTAATGTTACCAGCGCTCCTGGAGAAGGAACTGAAATAGCCGTTTACGTTCCAATAATAGAATAAGGGCATATGGTTCGAGGTGTATAATGGCAAAAGTGCTTCTGGTCGATGATGATGAATTGGTTCGATATGCCTTGGGCGCGGTCCTGCGCAAGGCAGGACATGAGGTGATCGAAGAACCGAACGGCAAAAAGGTTATGGCCGTTATTGCTGCGCAATCCCCAGACATTATCGTAACCGACATTATTATGCCGGAACAGGAAGGGACGGAAACGATCATGATCGTCCACAATGAATATCCCGACCTGCCAATTATCGCCATGTCGGGTGGCGGCAGAAATTCCTGTGAAGAATATCTTGACGCTGCCAAAGCATTCGGTGCCGTCGCCACCTTGAACAAACCCTTCGATGAAACCGTCCTTCTATCCCTCATCAAACAATTCAGCGGTTGAGATGTTCTTTATTCTCACTTCTACATAAGGCTCACGCCGCAATGGAAAAAGCGTGCTCCTTTGAGCCCGAATAAGATCCGAGCCGGATCTTATTGATGTATGGCGACCTCTTCCCCCGAGGTGTTATCGGAGGGGGGTAAAGCAGAAGTTCCCAGCAGACGTTGCCAAAAGTGCCTGCGCACTTCCGATTATAGCCATAGGCGAACCCGGTCGATTACCCAGCCGCGCTCAAAATCCTTGATGCGTGTTGTTAACGGAGCCGGAGAGGACCGGGCCATCGCCCGCTTGGTGTTGGTCATGGGATCGGACGGCGGGCGGGCGAACATCGAATTTGTGTCGCGATTGTATGAGCCCGTGTCCTACTCCCGGGCCCGCCGCAATAGTGCCCGGCCTTCCAGGTGTTGCCAGACGAAGAGGAAGGGAATGTTGGGCAGGATTTCCCGCACCCGGCTGGCCAGCGATACCGCCAGCATCAAATCCGGCGGCAGGCCGACCAGTAACCCTAATCCAATGTAGCCGCCCTCCTGCACGCCCAGGCCGGCGGGAATGGCGAAGGAAACGCCACGCAGGGCGGCGACCAGCCCTTTGATCATCACCGCTTCGGCAATGCCGATGGGGTGGCCCATCAGGTGGGCGGCGAGCAGCACTTCGCCCACCAGCAACACCCGGTCGGCCAGGCGCAGGAAAACGGCGATCGTGATGGCGCCGGGTTTTTTGTAGATGGCCTTGATGGCGGCATCGACGTCGGCGGCGCTGCCGACGATGCCTCGCCATTTGTCAGAGGTTCCGGCCTTGTTCCCGGCCTTGATTCCGATTTTGGCGAAAAAGGAAAAGCTGCCGAGAAGCTGCACGCCAATAAATCCGCCGATGCCGAGAGCCAACAACACGGCGCCGATGACGGCGCCCCGGATAACTTTCTCGTCGGGGGCCACCTGGGTCAGCATGGCGATGCCGACCAGGGCCCAAATCAGAATGGAAATGGCCTGAACCGTCTTGTCGACGACCATGCTGGAAACAGTATCGGTGCCCGAATGGCCATTAAGGGCGAGAACCCGGGCCTTGACGACTTCGCCGCCGATGGTCGCCACCGGCAGCAGGGTGTTGACGGCGGACCCCATCCACGACGCCATCCAGGTTTCAAACGTGCCGGGGCGGCGTTCGCGGGGGAACAGGCAGCGCCAGGCCTCGGCGCCAATCAATTGCGACGGCGCCGCGAACAGGCAGATCAGCAACACCGCCCAACCGGCTTCACCGAGAACGCCGGCAACCGTTCCCAGCCCCTGCCACGATACCAGCAGGGACAAAAGGACGAGGCCAATCATCAGGCCGATCAGGGATTTGGTTTTCATGATCTATTCAAAACCGATAGCCGTAGCGAATTCCGGCGTTGTCCATGCCCTCATTTTCCTCGTGGCACAAGCCGCCATGGGAAATATGGCTCCACATCAACGACAGGCTGTGATTGGGCGTGATGCGCCAGCCGATGTCCAGCGCCTCGCGGAACAGAACCCGGCAGCCGAACTCGCGACGGTCGTAACGGGATTTATGGGTGATCATGCTGTTGTCCAGCATGCCGTTGTGGACCGTGAGGCCCAGACCCAGATCCACGAAGAACCAGCTTACCGGCGACCATTCCCAGGTCAGCCCGGCGTAAATCTGGTCGGTGTTGGTCAAACTGGTGTTAAAACTGGTGCCGATATGGGGGCGGGGCTCCCACAAGGCCTTGAAAATCCACCAGTCGGGCGAATTAAACAGCACTTCCAGATTGGCATCGACCCCGGTTTCCTTGGCGTCATGGCCGAAGGCGATGGCATGTTTGAGGATACCGCCACGGATTTCCGAAACGATGCCGATGGGCTTGGCGGCGGCCGGCCGGGCGGTAAGCTGCCTGGCTGCGGGCCGGGCAGGGGAGGATGGCGGCGGCGGCGGAGTGTCCGGCGACACCCGGGGGGCGGTGTTTCGGGCAAAAGGGTGGGGTTCGTTGAGGAATCTGGTCATGTCATAAAGGGAGGAGGCTGCTGCCTGGGTCCAGACGGCGGAAAGGAGCCACAAGGTGCCCGCGGCCGTCAGGCTCTTCCAACTATGGCTCCAGAGCACTCGAAATCCCCATTATATAAGGTTTTTTCCTTCAATCATCGCTCATATCATAGGGGACGGTCCCCAGGGCGGCAACTCCCGGCCCCGGGTAAGGGGGCCCAGGCCCGGGAAAAGGCGCTTCCGCTCCCTTCGGAAAGCCCGTTCCCGCTTCAGGGGGCTTGCTTTCCCCGAGGCTTAAGGGTACTTAGGCGCCCATATCACACGCGGGCTTGCGGCCCCGGCGCCAATTCGCCGGATCAGTCGCTCCGGTGTCCGGTCAGATGACCAGGCGGCGTCCGCGGAGGCACAACCGGAAAAGGAATACGACCCATGGCGCTGCCATCCTATACCATGCGCCAGCTTCTGGAAGCTGGCGTTCATTTCGGACATAACACCCGCCGCTGGAATCCCAAGATGGACACTTACCTGTTCGGGGTTCGCAATGGCGTTCATATCATTGATCTTCAACAGACCGTGCCCCTGATGCACAGGGCTATTTCCGCGGTGCGGGACGTCGTCGCCGGCGGCGGCCGGGTCCTGTTTGTCGGCACCAAGCGTCAAGCCAGTGAAACGGTCGCTGAAGCTGCCCGGAAATGTGGTCAGTTTTACGTCAATCACCGCTGGCTCGGCGGCATGATGACCAACTGGCGGACCATCTCCAACTCCATTAAACGGCTGCGCGATCTCGATAAGCAGCTTTCCGAAAACTTCCAGGGACTGACCAAAAAGGAATTGCTTCAGCTCACCCGGGAACGGGAGAAACTGGAACGTGCCCTTGGCGGCATCAAGGAGATGGGCGGCCTTCCCGATATCCTGTTCGTGATCGATACCAACAAGGAAGCCATTGCCGTTGCCGAAGCCAATAAATTGGGAATTCCCGTGGTCGCGGTGATTGATAGCAACAGTGATCCCGAAGGGATTGATTATCCCATTCCGGGGAATGATGACGCCATGCGGGCCGTCACCCTTTATTGTGATTTGATGGCCGCGTCCGTACTCGATGGCATTCAGGCGGAAATGGTTTCCAGCGGAGTGGATGTCGGCGAAGCCATGGAAGTGCCCTTGGAATCGCTGCCGGCTGAAGCTTCTCCGGCCCCGGTCGAAGAGGCGCCTGCCGCAATGGAAGATGCTTCAGCTTCAGCTCCTGCCGAAGGGGATGCCCCGACGGAGGAGATCCCGGCTTAAGCAGGTTGTTTCTTCGTTATATCAATGAGTTAAACATAGTATTTAAAGACGAGGTTTAAGATGGCTCAAATCACCGCCGTCTCGGTGAAGGATCTGCG
>JAOUPW010000197.1 GCA_029879665.1 Rhodospirillales bacterium
GAATTTATTGACGGCCGTGTAGGCACGATGGACTTCGATCATTTTTGCCATTTCAAATACAGGTTCGACGTTTGATCCTTCGATCATTCCCTGGATGATTTCTTTGCGATCGGACTCAATAGGGGGTTGTTCGGTTTCATAGAGACCGCTTTTTACCCGCTTCAGATCGTATTGATTTTCAAATTCGACAATCCGAAGTTTTCCCAATTCTCCGTTGTTGGTGGAGATGGTGCCATCGCGGGAGATCGTAATCTCGCTGTCCTCGGGCGCGAAAAAGATAGGCGCGCCCGCGTCCGACAGAACGGGCATATTTTCCAATGTCACCAGCTGCCCTTGAGAATCGAGCTGAAAACTGCCGTTGCGAGTATAGAATTGCTTCGCGGATCCATCTTGGCTGCCGACAACGAAATATCCATCCCCCTTGATCGAGATGTCCAGAGGATTGCCGGTCTTTTTCATCGGCCCTTCGCTGAAATCGGGAACCGAGACGACATCCTTTACGAATGTATTCGTGACCGGAAGGATGGACTGATTGTCCCGGAATTTTTCAATATGCTCAGAAAAGAGCGCCTTTCCCCGCTTGAACGACGTTGTATTCATGTTGGCGAGGTTATTGGCGATAATGGACATCTGGTTGCGCAATCCGGCCTGTCTGGAGAGGGCAATGAGTGCTGTATTTTCCATTGTTTTCCCGTTTCATTTTGTTTCCATGTGTCCCGCATGTCGCCTCAAGGAGGGGCACGCGAGAAACGCGGTAATTTGCCCAAGTGAACCTGCATACCGTGTGCCAATATTAAAAATTATGCAAAATCAAATAGTTAGCATAAAAATATGCTCGTCACGGGGCGGCGCTATCCGGGCGGAGGTATGGATTGCCCGGCATAAATTGCCTCCCCGCAAGGGAACTCGATCTTGTGGAACCTTGCGGAAAATGGGGAACCGGGGACAATTTTACGCTCGACGATGGCTCGAAACCCGGAAAACGGTTAGAATTATCGGGCCATTCACGAGGGGCGACCTCTGGCCATCAACCACTTGTTAACCAAACTTGCGTAGATTTACCCTTCGGAAAAAAGCTGATAATTCCGTGGTTTAAACGTCACTGAGGACTTGAATGGCCGAAGAACAAATCGATGAAGACCTAGACGGGGAGGAGGGAACAGAAGACGCCGAATTGGATTCGTCTAAAAAAGACGGAAAAAAACGGGTCCTCATCCTAATCGGTCTTGCAATGTTTCTTGTCGTTGGTGGTTTTGGCGCAGCTTGGTACACAGGAGTTCTTGACCCTCTGATTGCCATGATTACGGGCGAAGAAGCGGAAAGCTCAAAAAAGGACCCATCCCAACGGACGAATTACGGCAATGCGGTTTTTCATGATCTGGACGAAATCCTGGTTAACCTCAATACGGGCGGAAGAAAGTCAACTTTTCTTAAAATCCGTATCAGCCTGGAACTTGAAAATGAACAAGATGTCACCCGGATTACCGAATTGATGCCTAGAATTATTGACAATTTTCAGGTTTACCTTCGCGAACTCCGAGTCGAGGACCTTAAGGGTTCCGCAGGTATGTACCGTCTGCGTGAAGAGCTTCTAACCAGGGTCAGCGCTGCGGTTCATCCGATTAAGGTCAACGATATCCTGTTTAAGGAAATGCTCGTTCAGTAAGGTTATGGAAAATATTTCCGAGGGAATTTTTTAATTATGACCACGCCCGCCGACGAAGAAGCTGTCGATCAGGACGCCCTGGCTGCTGAATGGGAAGCTGCCATGGGCGGCGGCGATTCCGGCGGCGGCGGCGGTGACGGCGGCGGAGAAGGAGACGATCAGGATGATCTGGCGGCTGAATGGGAAGCCATGGTCAGCGGCGGCGATTCCGGCGGCGGTGGCGGAGCCGATGTTGCGGTAAGTTCTTCTCCCGGCCGGGAATCCACCCGGGTTTTGAATCAGGACGAAATTGACAGCCTGCTCGGGTTCGATGACGAGCAAGAAGACACATTTGAACGCTCCGGCATACAGGCCATTCTTAACAGTGCGCTTGTCTCTTATGAACGCCTGCCCATGCTGGAAGTCGTTTTTGACCGTCTGGTGCGTCTGATGTCCACCTCGCTGCGTAATTTCACTTCCGACAATGTCGAGGTCACGCTGGACAATATTACATCATTCCGTTTCGGCGATTATCTCAACTCTATTCCGCTACCCGCGATGTTGAGTGTTTTTAAGGCCGAGGAATGGGATAACCACGGGCTTATTACCGTCGATTCCTCGCTTATCTATTCCATCGTTGACGTTCTGTTGGGCGGGCGGCGGGGCACTGCGGCGATGCGCATCGAGGGTCGGCCATATACGACCATCGAACGCAGTCTGGTGGAACGATTGATTCACGTGATGCTATCCGATCTGTCTGCTGCCTTTGAGCCCCTGAGCCCGGTCACCTTCCGATTTGACAGGTTGGAGACAAACCCCCGGTTTGCCACTATCTCTAGGCCCTCCAATGCCGCGATCGTCGCGCGTCTCCGAATTGACATGGAAGACCGCGGCGGGCAATTGGAGCTTCTATTGCCGTACGCCACCCTGGAACCTGTCCGCGAATTGCTGCTGCAAATGTTCATGGGTGAAAAATTCGGTCGTGACTCGATCTGGGAAACCCACTTGGCTGAAGAGCTGTGGATGACCTATGTTTCAATGGAAGCGGTTCTCGATGAACAAACCCTCCCTCTATCCACCGTTTTCAACCTTAAGGTCGGATCTCAAATTCTGCTGAATGCCACTCCGGACTCTCCCGTGGACCTCCGTTGCGGAGAATTATCGCTTTATTCCGGATCGATGGGGCGAAAGTCCGACCACATGGCGGTCAGAATTGACGAAAAGCTTATAAAAGAACGAAATGAACACAGTTAAGAGGTAAGAGGGCGTAAATTGGAATCATCTATTTCCCTAATTTTAGATATCGTTGTCTCCTTGCTATTGGTGGCGACGATCATTTATGCCGTCAGGTTAAATAACCGGCTGGGCAGTCTTCGCCGCGAAAGAAAGGATTTGGAGGCGTTTACGGCGAGTTTCAATTCCGCCGTCAAGCGCGCCGAGAGTAGTATTTCCGTCCTCAAAAAAACCGCCGATGGCTTGGAGGACCAGGTATCCCGTGCTCAGTCCTTGCGGGACGATTTGGCTTTTCTGATGGAACGCGGCGGTGTGACCGCCGACCGGTTGGAGGAGGTTATCCGGAATGCGCGTAAGGATTATCCCACCGTTTCAAATTTGAAGATCGAGCCTGCTGTCTCCGATATTGCCGGCGAGGAGGACCGTGAAGACGGACAAGAACCCAAATCTGAAGCTGAGCGTGAATTGTTAAGAGCGCTGCAATTCGCAAGATGAGATAGGAACGTTAAGTGAATTTTCCGGTAACAAAAATTCGTTTTCTTCCCGTGATGATATTCTTCGCGTCGCTCATGTTGACGGTGAAGGTTGGCGGCATCTGGAGCAGCTTCGATAATGCGCTCAACGGCACGATCTCGGTCGCCCCTGCAAGCGCCCAGCAGGCCCCAACTCAGCCGGCTCCGGCGGCCCAGCCGGCCCCTCAGCAAGCGCCAAAGCCGGCAACTGCGCCGGGGCAAGCCGGAAGCGCGAATACAGCGCCGGTCGCCGCCCAGGATCCAAACGATCCGTCGGCGTCTCAGGCCCCTGCTGCGGCCCCGAAACCAAGCAAGGACCCGACTCTTCTTACGCGGGCTGAAATCGACCTATTGCAACAGTTGGCGGAACGGCGCGAGGCCCTGGAGGGAAGGGAACAGGATCTTGAAATGCGCTCGGGCCTACTCAAGGCGGCAGAAACGCGTATCGACAAAAAAGTTCAGGAATTAAAGGTTCTGCAGGCGAAAATTCAGGAACTTATCAAATCCTACGACGACCAGGAAAAAACGAAAATGCAAAGTCTGGTCAAGATTTATGAAACCATGAAGCCGAAGGATGCCGCCCGAATCTTCGAGGAGTTGGATATGGACACCCTTCTCATGGTCGCGGAGCGCATGAAGGAACGGAAATTGGCGCCGATCATGGCCAGTATGAACCCCGGAAAAGCCAAGGAAATGACCGTGGAACTTACAAAATTACGTCAATTGCCGTTTCCGGGGGGCGAGACCGGGGGCTAAGACGGTAAAAAGCCTAAAAAGGGTTATCATTTTATGTTGCGAAATTGAATGTGAACTCCTACTTAACTTTTATTGATTACCTTAATTTATGGGGTGTCTAAAATACCTTACACGCAACAAGCTTTTTTTGAAGAAGAGCCTGCCGGGAATGGAGCGTTAAATGGCTGTTGATCTGAATATGAATGTCATGATTGTTGATGACTACAAGACAATGCTGAGAATATTGCGTAACCTTCTCAAGCAACTTAATTTTTCAAACGTTGATGAAGCAACGGATGGCGCTCAGGCTCTGGAAAAATTACGTGCCGGTAACTTTGGCCTGGTCATTTCCGACTGGAATATGGAGCCGATGACGGGCATTCAACTCCTGCGCGAAGTCAGGGCTGACCCCAAGCTGAAGCACATTCCTTTCATCATGGTTACGGCTGAAAGTAAGTCTGAAAACGTTATCTCTGCGAAAGAGGCGGGCGTTTCCAACTACATCGTTAAACCCTTTAATGCAGAGACCTTGAAATCCAAGCTGGTCAGTGTGCTTGGCGATTTCTAGGCTAACCTGGTGGCGGCGGTTTTGAAGACAAGTTCAAAAAAGCGGCCTAAGGCCCAGAAACCGAAATCCCGTAAATTAAAGGCTCGCAAGACCGAGGCTAAGCCAAAGCCAAAATCGCGTCCTAAGGCCAAGGCCCGGGTAAAGACGAAGGCGAAGGCGAAGGCGAAGGCGAAGACGAAAAGTCGCGTCCGGACCACCAAAGCCGCCAAGCCAAAGTCGCGCAGCAAAAAAACTCCGCGCGAGAAAAAAGCGAAGCCGCAGACGGCGGCTTCCGCCATCAGGCAATTATCGGAAT
>JAOUPW010000198.1 GCA_029879665.1 Rhodospirillales bacterium
GATGGCGGCGAATGGCGAGACAAGGCCGGAGCTTACGCCATCCAGGGCAAGGCTGCGGTTTTCATCCGGCAGATCATCGGTTCTTATTCTAATGTGGTCGGGCTGCCCCTGTTCGAGACGGCGGCCTTGTTGCACGGCCTCGGATATGAAGGAAAAGCCGGGCGATGATCGTTGAACGGATCATCGCCAGCGTCCTTGGCGGGGAAACCCGGGTCGCACTTTTATCCGCAGACAGACTGATCGAACTTTTGATTGAGCGGCCGGGGCAGACCAGCATCGCCGGCAATATTTATCTCGGCCGCGTTGAAGGCGTGTTACAAGGCCTGCAGGCGGCCTTTGTCGAGATCGGCCAGGAACGTCCCGGCTTCCTGGCCCTTGCCGAAGCCCGTCCGTTCGGCGAAGAAGGCGGCGATATTTCCGATTATCTCAGCGAGGGAGACGCCGTCATCGTCCAGATCCAACGCGATCCCTTCGCCGACAAGGGCGCGAAACTAACCACCCACATCTCCCTGCCGGGTCGGCACATTGTTTATCTGCCGGAACAAGGCGGGATACAAATTTCCCGGCGCATAGAGGACACCCTCACCCGCGAGCGCTTGAGTGCCACCCTCAAGGGCAACATCGATCGCGGCGAGGGCGTGATCCTGCGCACTTCCGCCGCCGAAGCCGGTGAGGAAGAACTTGCCTTCGAGATCGATTCTTTGCGCGAAATCTGGTTCGGGATTACGGACGCCAGGAGCAACGTCCGCGCCCCGGCCCTGTTGCATCGGGAACCGGACCTGGTCCCGCGTATCCTGCGCGATACCGCCGGCCCCGAAATTAAGAAAATCATCGTTGATGACGGCGCGTCCCTGAAAGCGGCCCGTGCCTACTGTGAAAAATTTGCCCCGGAAATGTCCGACCGCATTGAATTGCACAACGGACCGGGCGACCTGTTCGAAACCTCCGGCATCGAAGCTGAAATCGACGCCGCGCTCGCGCCCCGGGTGCCGCTTCCTTCGGGCGGCGGCCTGATTATCGAGGAAACCGCCGCTCTGACCGCCATCGATGTCAACACCGGCAGTGTCGGAGGCAGTCGCGGCGATACCGGTCACCGGGTCAACTTGGAAGCGGTCCCGGAAATCGCCCGCCAGATACGTCTGCGCAACTTGAGTGGGTTGGTGGTGGTGGATTTTGTCTCCGACAAGAACGCATCGAGGAGGGCGGAGGTTCTCCGCGCCCTGCGCCGGGAGATGTCTTCGGACCCGGTCCCGGTTCATGTCGGCGGGTTCACGACCATGGGCCTGGTGGAAATGACCCGCCGCCGCCGGCGCGAACCGCTTGCCGGATCATTGAGCGAACCCTGTCCATCGTGCGCCGGCGGCGGGTGGATCAGGTCTTGCGACACCGTCGCCTTTATGATCCTGCGCCGGGTTCTTGCCGAGGACCGGGCTTCCCCCGGCATACAACTCCGCGTCACCGCCGCACCTGGCGTCATTGACGCCCTTGTCCGCGGCACCGCCGCCCCTACACGTAAGGAAGTGGAGGCACGATTGGGACGGGAGCTTGTGTTATCATCGGACCCGACGAGGGCGGCGGATCGCTTCGAAATCGGCCCCGCCCCCCGGGATAAAGCACCTGACAATGGCTGAAACCGAACCGACCGGCGCCAAGGTTATCCCCCTCAAGGGGGGGAAAAAATGTCCGTTGTGCGGCAAACCTGAAGACCGGGAATTCCGCCCATTCTGTTCCAAGCGCTGTGCCGACCTGGACCTGGGCAAATGGCTGAAGGAAGACTACCGCATCCCGTCCGAGGATGAAGGGGAGCTGAACGGGGAATTCCCCGGGGAGGCCGGGGAAGATTGAAACCGGTTGCCTCCTGGGGCTGGGGGCTGCTGGACAGGCCCCCGGATTTCTTCTATAAGCTGCCTCTCGCAACCGGGCGGCACTTTCCAAGATCCGCCTGGTCCCTTTTATCAAGGGCATGCCCGGGTAGCTCAGTTGGTAGAGCAGCGGACTGAAAATCCGCGTGTCGGTGGTTCAAATCCGCCCCCGGGCACCATTTTCACGGAGTCCATTCCGGACCCATGGGCGACAGGGTGACAGGCTATTCCTGAGACATGGGCAACGACTTTGCCTCGAACGGTTCTTCAGAAACCCCTGACCGCCCTCCGGCTCTTTTCAACGGCGACAAAACCACTCAGGATTTTTGCCCGAGCGACGGCTTCTGGCCGGACTCCGGTGCGGCCGGGCTCTGTTGCGGCGCCGGCTTGGCCGATTGGGCATGACCGCGGAAAGCGATTTTGAAGGCGCTTCGTTCCGTTGCATCCTCAAACATAAGAATCAGGGTTTTCCGGGTCAGGTCATCGGCAAGACTTTCGATTCGAAGCTCCCACTCGCCTTTGCAATTCCTGCCCAGCCATTCCTCAAGTTGGGACGCGGGAAGGTCAGTAGTAAAGCGGACGCCGAAAGTGGGTTTTGACATT
Organism: Rhodospirillales bacterium; assembly: GCA_029879665.1. Lineage (GTDB taxonomy): Bacteria > Pseudomonadota > Alphaproteobacteria > Rhodospirillales > JAOUPW01 > JAOUPW01. The sequence continues at coordinate 2,466 of JAOUPW010000198.1, forward strand.
TTTGCTGTTATTCCTCTTCAAAAGCCTCAAATATTTTTTAAATCAACCCTAACGAGCCAGATTAAATATTAAGGTTACTTCTTTTCAAAATTCAACTGCTTCCGCGCAGTTATCCCCGTTATCCACAGCCAAGAACCCGAATGTAAGCGAGGCCGCCCCCTGCCATGATATGCCCAGGGCAAAAATTCCTGTCCTGACCCCATTTTTTCAGCCTGTTCCGTCACCCTTCCCCCGTAGCAAGGGTTTTTTTACGGTTCCGGCGTTACTGTTTTCCATTCGCATCCTGTTCCGCAATCCTCTGTGAAAGAAACCTGATTCATGCGGGTCGTAGCATTCATCTCGGAGAAGGTTGGCTCCGGCAAGACCTCCCTGATCGGAAACCTGGCGGTCCAGGCCGAACGAACCGGCGGCGGCAGGGTAGTGCTGGTCGATACCGACCCCCAGGGCGGCCTCGCCGAATGGGCGGCGGCCGGCGGCGGCGAAAAACCGGCTTGCGTCCGTTGCGACGCCGAACAGATATTCTCGCAACTCAAGCGTCTGGCCGCCGACGGATACGATATCGCCCTCATTGACACGCCGCCGACGGTAACCTCGATCATCGCCCAGGTGGTATCGGTTGCGGAATTAGTGGTGATCGTTACCGCGCCCAGCCCAAAAGCAGTGAAATCCGCCGCCGCAACCACGGAAATGGTGGAACACATCGGCCGCCCCTTTGTCTTTGTCCTCGGCCGCGCCAAATCGTCCGGACCCAGCACCGGACAGGCGGTAATGGTGCTGTGCCAACACGGCACCATTACACCGACCATCGTCCATCACCACGAAGACTTCATCACCGCAATGAACGGCGGCAGGACGGTGATGGATCTGGACCCTCACTCGGGATCATCCCAGGAAATCGCTGGGGTCTGGAGTTACCTGAACGAACGGCTTGAAAAACTGGCGCCTCCGGAAGATGAACCGGAGGTCACCGAAGAGGATGGCCTGCCTGAATATCCGATCTGGGTTCTAAACCAGGACGGAAAAATCACCGTCAACGGCGCAGAACTTCCGTGCACCATCAACGAAATTTCCGCCGACGGCGCGTTGGTGGCGGTCGAGGGATTTCCGGAAAGCGCCGACAGGGCGGAACTGAGCAAATCCGGCCTCGGGCGATATACCGCCGAAGTCACCCACCGCACTGAAGGCACGGTAGGATTGAAGTTTGTTATAGACAACGAGGAACGCTGGCGGCTGGTGCGCAAATTGATCGATTTCGGCTATGGCATGGAAGGAATCGAAACCCGCGACGTAGAAGTCATGCTGGTGATGCCGGAAGGGGTGGCCTCCCATTTCGTTGAACGCGAGCTTCGCGAATGCGGCTATCACATCACCACTGTGGAATCGACCCTCGACGCCATCCCGGCGATCATCAGGAATCGCCCCGACCTGGTGTTGATCTCAGCGATTATGCCGGACCTGGGCGGCATCGATCTGGCTATCGGACTCAGGGCCATGCCGGCGACGCGGGGCATCGCCACGGCGCTGATCACCAGCCTGGACCCGGATGACGGTTATCTGAAACTACTGCCCATGCGAACGCCGGTGATCCACAAGAGCGCCTCCTTCGCCGACGACCTGGCCAAGGCCCTGAGCCAGTTGTTCATTATCTAAGCCCAGGGCGAGATTCCCTTTGGCAGGCGTGACGAACCGCCAGCCGTATGCTAGGAAACTCTTCGTGCAATCTGGGGCCACTTGGCACCCTTGGGGTCCATTGGGGGCTCACAGACAAGAATGAGAAACGGGAGATATCCGGCATGAAAATCACAGGTGAATACAAGATTCCAGCCTCCCGCCAAATGGTGTGGGAGGCCCTGAACAACCCGGATATCCTAAAACAGTCCATTCCCGGCTGTGAAAGCATGGAAAAAACCGGCGACAACGAATTTACTGCAAAGGTTACCGCCAAAATCGGGCCGGTTAAGGCCAAGTTCGGCGGTCGGGTCGAGCTATCCAACATCGACCCCCCCAACAGCTACACCATCAGCGGCGAAGGCTCCGGCGGCGCCGCCGGCTTCGCCAAGGGCGGTGCCGACGTCGCCTTGGAAGACGACGGCGAAGGCACCCTTCTCAAGTACACGGTCAATGCCAATGTCGGCGGCAAGCTGGCGCAGATCGGCTCGCGCCTGATTGATGCCGCGGCGGGCAAAATGGCCAATGATTTCTTCAGCCGTTTCATCGAAGTCGTCGCCGGCGAAGGCGCGCTCGCTCTCGAAGCCGAAGCCGCCGAAGCAGCGCCCGCACCGGCGCCAGCCGGATTGAGCACGGGTTCCCGTACGGTCATCGTCCTCATTATCTCGGCTCTTTTATTCGCTGCTGCTTTGTTTTACGTTTTCGTCGACTAACCAGAATCATTCCAATCTACCAGGGAGAAACCCGGCGCCATGCCCACCATCACGCTTACGGTCAATGGTGAAAAAGTTACCGGCGAGGTAGAAGGCCGGACCCTCCTGGTTCACTTTCTGCGTGAACAG
>JAOUPW010000199.1 GCA_029879665.1 Rhodospirillales bacterium
CCCTGGTTCAATTCCGCACGTCCGAAGACGACCCCGAGGCGAGCTATTACCTTGGGATCATGTCTGAAAAAGGGCAGGGCACTTTCAAGAGTCTGTCTCAAGCGTGGCTGTGGTACATGAAAGCCGCCGAAAAGAAACATGTTCCTTCAATGGTGAAGGTCGCGCACATGTTTGAAGTGGGAAGTGGCATTCCCCGCGACCTGAAAACAGCAGGTGAATGGTACAAGCGTGCGGCCGAAAGTGGCAGCATCAAGGCCCAGTTCCATTACGGCGAAATGCTGGTTGAAGGCTACGGCATTACGCGGGACATTTTTGTCGGTGCGCGTTGGCTTTATAAGGCGGCGGAAGCCGGCCATGCCGGCGCTCAGGCCCGGCTTGACGAATTGTACCGGACGGGGGTCCTGACCCGGGAACAGGTTATCTTCGGCGTAGATAGCGAAGCTAAGGAAATTCCTCCGCTCACAAAGAGCGGCAGAATATTACGCGACGATCTTTTCACGATTGCGAAGGCGTCTTGGCTTGCGCCCATATTTCAATCGTCTGAAAATTTAGGCGCGGAAGTAAAATTCGGCGGTGATGTTTTGACGTTGGAAAAAGACGGGGAACTGACCGCCCTTTTTCCGTTTATGAAGATTGTTTATTCCGATGAAAATTCCACGGACTTCGGTACCGTTCGGGTTAAAATAAAGCCCGAAAAAGAAGATTTATACCGGGTATCCGTTACTTTTCCGGGGCGGATTGTTTCCCGCCAACGCTCAGGTCTTGTTTCCAGCGTGACCGCATTTGATGAATTCCAACTGGAAGCTCTTTGGTCGAAAAAATATTTTGCCTTGCAGGAGCTCTCCGTTCGCTTGTCCAGTTTTCAGAATAGCAGCGTTTTAGGCGCCGGCAATATCGAGATGGACAAATTCACTTATGATTTCAAATTGAGTGAAGGTGAGTCCGGTCGATGGAACGGTCCGAACACTTTTGAAATATCCGGCCTTCGATTTGTTTCGAATGATAAACAATCATCTTTGAATATGGAGAACGTTTCAAGGCGTGGCGAAACCAAGGGATTCAGTTACGATCGTTATTTGAAATTCAGAACTGATTTGGGTTTCAATCCCGTTACGGGAACCTGGCAAACTGATATTTTTTCCAAGGGCATTAAGGTTCCTGAATTTTACCCGTTGTATGGGCAATCTGACTGGAATGAATTATCAATCGGAAATATTGAAGTCGTTTCCGATGGAAAGCCCGTATTTAAACTTGAAAAAGCTTCGTTTGGCATCACCGCGCAGGGATTGGAAGAACCCATCGGAAAGTTTGGTTATAAAGCCGGTTTCAAGGGTATTGCATTTGCGGTTGATAATTCTGAATTGAAATCGATGATTCCGAATGCCGTAACTCTTGATTTTTCCATTGATAACTATCCTCAACAATTGATCACTTCGCAGTCCATCGAATCTCTCGTTCGTATTTTTTCTTTTTTCAAAACCTTCGAACAATTTGGTGATGTTCAGTCAGCCGATATGATGATGAATCTCTTGTCGGCATATCAAAAATCCTTTCAGGATATTCAGGCAAACTATTACGCTAAAATGGTCGCTGCGATGTTCGATGCCGGCACCGAATATATCCTCAACGGCATGACCCTTGAATCGCCGAAGTACTTCGTGCAGGCCGAAGGGCATGCCAAGATGGATCGTAATGCCGTCCGCAAGGCTGCCGGCGCTTTCTCCCTTGCAGTTACAGGACTTGATCAAATTGTTACCGGCTCTGCGTTGTCTACACTCCTTGGCGATGATGAACAGTCGCTGGCTTTTTTGCGTGATCTTGGTAAGGAAGAAAAGGGAGCGGATGGGAAAGTCGTAACCCGCTTTCGTTTCGATGTTACTCCGGAGGGGCCGATTTTTCTCAATGGAGAAGATGTCTCGAAGGTCTTTAAAACATTGAAGGCGTATTAAATTTTCAACTTCGCTGCTGAAAGTATGATCCAGCTTTTAATCATTTTTTTATTCTAACGATGTCAAGTATCGGCATCTATTTTTTTAATGAATTTTGGTTCGAAGGAAGAGCCGTTAATGAAATCCGGAAGAGATTATTTAGTCCAGGCCCTGGCCGGCGTTCTCGTCATTCTGGCAATTTCCGGCGCGACGGGCATTGGCTGGCTTTTGTATACCCTTATCAGAAGAAATCGTCTCGATAACGTCGTTGAAGCCAGCACGCGCGCGGTGTCCAATTCGTTCCAGTGGCTACTGGATATGGATCCCATTGCCGCGGTTTTTATTTTTCCCCTAATTGGCGGAGGGGCCATTGTCGCGGGTATGTTGATCTGGCGTCACTTTAGGAAGTAACTGATTTATTTTACTTTTTTTGAACTTTGGCCATCGTGACCGTTGTTATATTTTTCTTAGTTATTGTATCTTAACTTTTACAGTAGGGGTCAATTCGGAGCGCCCGGTTCGCCCTTTCTTGTCCGCGTCCCTGATGCGCAGGGGGTATTTGACGCATCGGTAGTAGATTATAGAAAAATGTTTTAGGGCCAGCATGAGTTCAAATAAATCAAGCGTGCAAACTTCTGATGTGCAGAACCCGACCCCTAAGGATCTATTGCGGGTTAATGCGCTTTTAATCAATCTCGGGAATAAAGAATTCGAGGACGTTTTTTCGAAGTGCACGTTCATTGAATTTAAAAAAGGCGACATCATCGTCGCTCCCGATATGAACGATAATTCAGTTTATTTTGTTATCAGTGGCGAAGCGCGAATTCTTGATGGTGTTCAGGAAGGGCTCGATTATGTCTACAACGACGTAAACTCTGGTGGGTGGTTCGGCGAAATAGCGGCGATCGATGATCATGGTCGCACGGCTACGGTTTCAGCCCTTGTCGATACGACTGTTGCGGCGATGCCCAGGGAAGTCTTTATCAATCTCATTCTCGAATACCGCACAATTGCACTTAAGGTGCTTGAGGATTTTTCTTCGTTCGTTCGTTCCAGTAATCAACGGGTGACGAAAGTCAGCAATTTTTCGGGCGTGCAGCGCGTTTATATGGAAATTCTTAATCAAGCCATTCCGGATCCCGATGGTGACGGCACCTGGATCGTTAGCAATAATGTCAAGCACAAGGATTTGGCGGTGGGCGCGTCGACATCCCCGGAAATCGTTACGCGAGCTATCAGTCAGTTGCTCAAGATGGGGGTCGTTAAACGGGAAGGGGGAAGCTTCCGTATTCTTGATCGTCAACGTGTGCAGCAAATGGTATCTTAGGGAGCTATTCCCCTATGATTGCTTCGAAATCTTCAGTGACAAAACCATCGGAATATTATCTTCCTAATTTACCCATAGAAAATTATAATTTTTTTTGATTAAGGCCATATGGTCTTTTCGAAGATAAGCAACCAGATAAAAATATGGCCCCGAGGTGCCTTTATTTTGGGATTGGAATTTAAAGCATGTTTTTAGGCGAAGGTTTGGTCGAAGCGGGCTTGATTCGGCCTGAAGATGTTCAAAAAGCCCTTGAACATCAAAAAACGTCCGGCGGCACCCTTGGGGAAAGCCTGGTTTCCCTGAATATGATTTCGGTGGAACAACTTGAATCTTTTTTCAATTTTTCCGTCAGATCGATCAAAAGCATCGAAGATACAGGTCTTGATTTCAATTTTCTGATGACGTTGGTCCTGAAAATTATTTCCGTCTATGACTTTGAAACACCCTCGCAGGTTTCTCATGAAATAAAACTTCCCATGTCCATTGTTTCGGATTTGATGGATTCGGCGCGGGAACGTGGGCTTCTCGAGGCCCTTGGCGCCGCGACCCAGGGCGTCAGGTCGGAACTTCGTTTTACGGTTAGCAAAGCAGGCCGGGAATGGGTCGAAGAGGCCATGTCTCAGTCCATGTATGTTGGTCCGGCGCCGGTGTCGCTTGATGACTTTCAGATCCAAACCGAAAAACAGCGGATCAGCTACGATCGGGTCGATCTGAACTCCTTGAAGAATTGCCTGTCCCATTTGATCCTGCCCGACGAAATCATTCAACGTCTGGGGCCGGCGCTGAATTTCGGCGGCTCGCTCCTTTTGTATGGCGCTCCGGGTAATGGCAAAACCTCGATCGCCTTGGCCTTGGCGCGCAGTTTTCAGCAATTTATCTATGTTCCGTATGCCATCGAAGTCAGCGGCCAAGTCATTAAGGTCTATGACCCGGAAATTCATACTGAAGTCGAGATTGCAGGGGGCATTGGGAGGGGCGAGCGAACCGACAAGCTACGGCGCAATATTGCCGACAAGCGCTGGGTACGATGCCGACGGCCGACGGCGATTACCGGCGGCGAGCTGACTTTAGAAATGCTTGATCTGAATTTCAATCCCTATACCCGATTTTATGAGGCGCCGTTACAGGTTAAGGCGATCGGCGGTGTGTTTCTGATTGATGATTTCGGGCGCCAGCAGGCCCGTCCAGAACAGATCCTGAACCGTTGGGTTGTTCCCCTGGAACGGGGGTATGATTATCTGACCCTGCATACAGGCAAAAAATTTCCGATCCGGTTTGACGGGCTGGTTATTTTTTCTACCAACCTTCCTCCACGGACCGTCCTGGATGCGGCGATGATGCGGCGAATTCCCCACAACTATTTGATCGGGCCGCCGTCGAAGGAAGAATACGTTACGATATTTAAGGATGTATGTTCGTCTTCCGGTCTGAAATATTCTGAAGACATTGTTGATATGCTAATGAAGGATGTTTACGAAAAGGGAACCATCCCCTTGGCTCGGTTTCATCCCCGTTTCATCGTCGATCATGCATTCGCCCAATGCCGTTTCATGGGAACTCCTGCGGAACTTACGTTGGAATTGGCCCTGGATGCCATTCAACATCTCTTCACCAAAGTGGATGAAGGCGAAGAGACCTGGTCCTAAATGAAGGCTTTCGCCTTTCCCGTCCCCTCCCTCGGGCACGCGATTCCGGAATCGCGTGCCCGAG
>JAOUPW010000201.1 GCA_029879665.1 Rhodospirillales bacterium
GAAATAATTGGCAATTCCTTCCAATTGATCTTCAGTCACGGCATTGAGAAGCCAGAGCAAAAGAAAAAACGCCATCATCGCGGTCACGAAATCGGCATAGGCGACTTTCCAGGCGCCGCCATGATGGCCGCCACCTGATTTTTTGATTTTCTTGATGATTATTGCTTGGCCGGGATCTGTATTCGCCATAACGGATATTTATTGGTTCGTCGCCAGGCCCTGCACCATTTCTTCCGTCTCCATAAAGGTGGGCCTGACGTTTGAATTTAAGGTTTTGCGTGAGAATTCAATGGAAACCTGGGGCGCATATCCCTGCATATGGGCGATGATTCCCGCTTTGATGCAAGCCAGGTAATGCGATTCTTCCGTAAAAGTCTTTTCAAGAGCATGGCCAACCGGCCCAAAAAGACCATAGGACAACAAGATTCCGGCGAAGGTTCCAACCAAGGCGCCACCGATCAGATGGCCAAGAACTTCAGGAGGTTCCGTAATTGAGCCCATGGTATGGATCACGCCCAAGACGGCGGCAACGATGCCAAGTGCCGGAAAGGCGTCAGCCATGGTCAAAATAGCACCGCTAACGGCATGTTTTTCTTCGTGATGGACTTCAAGTTCCGCATCCATGATGGCTTCAACTTCATGGGAGTTACTCGTTCCCAAAGTCAGCAGTCTCAGGTAATCGCACACAAACTCAACGGCGTGATGGTCTTTGGCGAACAACGGAAAATTTTGTATCAGGGAGCTTTCTTCCGGGTTTTCAACGTGGCTTTCCAAGGCAAGGTCTCCCTTGGTTTTGGCCAGCCTGAACAGGGAATATAGAAGACCGAGAAGCTCCAGATAACTCTCTTTATTATACTTGGCACCTTTAAGAAGCGGACCGCCAAATGCCTTCAGGCTATCTATAATAACCTCTTTCGGATTGGAAATAACGAAGGCGCCAACCCCACCACCAAAAATGATTACGAATTCAAACGGCTGCCATAAAACATCAAGATGTCCACCGACTCCCAGGTAACCACCAATGACACTGGCAACGACGACCGCAAAACCAAGAAGAAAGACCATTGGGTATTCTCAACCAATTTCACATTGAAATTTAAAGTTCGAATGAAGTGAGTTTCCCGAGAAGCTCATTTTATGCCACGTTATGTTAACCTTGGTTTAATCTTGCCTTTATCACTCGGAAAACAGAGGAAAGTCCCACATTCCGCCAACTGGATATTCAAGGGTTCTTCCCTTGAATATCCATGGTTCCCGTTAACTGGCGATTAACAGGCTAATTTTCCAGTAAATTTGTTATAGGACAATTTCGACATATGTCGGACATTGTGTTGAGCTTCAAGGCCGTAACAGCGAAACCAATGAATAAATCAAAGAAATCAACCTCATTTGGCGGAATAACCGGTAATCTTGCGATTGTCCTGGGGACACAGCTGTTGTCCGGCGCCCTGGTTATGGGCGGGGCAACGGCCGCCATGGAATTAGGCCGGGTTTCCGTTCCCTTGGTTCTCATCCTCATCCTTCAGGGGGTGGGGGCCGCCTGGCTTGGATTGCGGATGGGACTATCCCGGTTCTGGGGAGCGGTCCAATTTATCCTCCCAATGGCCGTCTATGTCGGACTTCGGTTGCCGATCCCGTCCTGGGTTTATCTTGCGCTGTTCGTTGCTACGGGCTTGGTTTTTTGGAATGCGGCGGGAGAGCGCGTGCCCCTGTACCTGACCAACAAAACCACCTGGAAAGTTTTGGCCCGGTTTATCGCCGACAAGCCTGGCACCAGGTTTATTGACCTGGGCTGTGGCTTGGGGGGGCTGATCATTCATTTGGCCCGTAATTGCCCCCAATCCAGAATTTCAGGGATCGAGTCCGCTCCCATCCCATTTATCATCTCTTGGTTCAGGAAATATTTTTCCGGCTTGAATAACCTTGTCCTGGAGTACGGGAATTATTGGGTCAAAGACCTGTCCGGTTATGACGTTGTCTACTGCTTTTTATCCCCCGTACCCATGACGGCGTTGTTTGATAAGGCACGGGCGGAAATGAAGCCGGGCAGCCTGTTTATCAGCAATTCATTCCCGGTTGTGGAAATCGCGCCTGATCAGACCTTTGAGGTTGAGGATTCCCGAAACACCCACCTTTACGTTTGGCGAATCTAGATTTCGCACTCGAATGTAAAATCTTTTGGTTTCAATCTATTGGAATATGGTTTCTAAAGTTCTCCGATAATTTTTTTCCGGTCTGCATCCAATTCCGGAGCTGGTGGGCGAAGGGCGGGATCGTCAAAGGCGGAAAGCTTTATCGGATTGCCGGCCATTTTTAGGGCTCCGGCGACGGGATCCTCGGTGCAAATCACCATGTTACGGGCCTGGACTTGCGGGTCGGCGAGAACCTTATCAACGGAATTGATCGGACCGGAAGGAATGCCGGCGGCCTGCAGCAGGGTGAGCCACTCCTCAGCCGTTTTGCCGGCAAATACCATTTCCAGTTCATCCTTCAACGCCACGTGGTGGCGGGATCTCAATTCGTTGCTGGTAAACAGGGGGTTTTTCGCCAGTTCAGGATTGCCGATCGCGACACAGAGCTTGAGAAAGAGGCCATCGTTTCCGGCGGCAACGATTATGTGGCCATCGGAGACGCTAAAGGCATCGAAAGGGGCGATTGAAGGGTGGCGGGCGCCGATGGGGCCCGGAATTTCTCCGGTGGCCGTATAGCGGGCGATGGCGTTTTCAAGTACGGCCACCTGACCGTCAAGCATGGCAACGTCCACTTTCATGGCTTCATCAGTGTTCTGGCGATGAAGAAGGGCTGCATTAATCCCGATGGCCGTAAAAAGGCCGGCGGTAATATCACCGATGGAACTTCCCACTCGGGTTGGCTCACCTCCGGGATGTCCGGTCAGGCTCATGATGCCGCCCATACCCTGAACCACCATGTCATAGGCTGGACGCCCGGCATAAGGGCCGGTATGACCGAACCCGGAGGCTGCGGCATAAATCAGCCGGGGGAAACGGATATGCAGGTCATCCCAGCCGTACCCGAGTTTCTCCATGGTTCCGGGACGATAGTTTTCAACCAGGACATCCGCCGTTTCGAGCAGCTTTTCAAAGATGATCCTGTCGTCATCCTTTTTCAGGTTCAGGGCAATACTTTCCTTGCCCCGGTTGAGCGACATGAAATAAGCCGATTTTCCGTTGACGAAGGGTCCGAAATGGCGGGAATCGTCCCCGCTTTCAGGAACCTCAACCTTGATTACTCGTGCGCCGAGGTCGGACAGGACCATGGTACAGTACGGCCCCGCAAGAACGCGGGTTAGGTCAATGATTGTTATGCCCTTTAATGGCCCGTCGATGCTCATAAGCTCAGATCCTTTCCAAGTCATCACGGAAATGAAGGTAGGTTCTTAGCCGAGGTCGGGGGTGGGCGCAATATTCCTGGCTTTAGGACGACATATTTGGCTTGATCCGGATGTAGTGCTTGATCTGTTTTACACCCTCGGTGGAACGGATCAGCCCAAGAACCTTGCTCAGTTCCTTGCTGTCCGGAGATTGACCGATGACATAGATATTATTCAACACTGAACGCCAACGATAATTAATGGATGTTACGTCTGAAGCGGTAAGCAGCTTTGCCTTGATTTTTGCTTCGATCCAGAAGTCGTTTAAGAATTGGCCGAAGCCGCTTTTCGAGGAAGTGTTCTTCGTTTCGGAATCTTTGCGGCGCTGTTCACGAAGCTGCGGCGTTACAATTTGAATGTTGTCGTAAAAGGATTTTATCCGCTTATCCTTTTTGGCAAGGGCGACAACTGCATTTTTTTCTTCTAGGCTATCGAGTGTTCCCGTCACCATGGTTCGCTGATTCCAGACATCGGTGCTGATATCGAAAATAAGCTTCTTGTCTCGTTTGGCCAGCCGTTCGACGATGCCGGCTTTAATCTTGGCATCGATGATTTGGTTCTCGGACTTTCTATCCTCAAAGGCAGCCTGAGCCGTTTCTACAACGACCGTCGTGCACCCGCCGAGAGAAGCGGCGGCAAAAAATAGACCAAGGACTAAAAAAGAATTTGCAGGGAATTTCATTGATCACCTTTCACTGATAGATTATCGAAAACAACTTATAGCATCCTTAAATGACAATTGGATGAATGCGAGCAAGGTTTAAACTCATGCCCATATCTCAGAAATTTCTCTCCTGTTTAGACACTGGGGGGTTCCATCGCATCGCCTATACCCAGTGGGGAAAAGCGGATAACAATAACGTCGTTATCTGTGCACACGGCCTGAGCCGAAACGGTCGCGATTTTGATATGTTGGCCGCGGTTCTTGAAGATCACTTCCGTGTCGCCTGTCCTGATATCGCCGGACGCGGAATCAGCGATTGGCTGCAAAACCCGAAGGATTATGATTTTCCCCTCTACCTGGCGGATATGACCGCGCTCATCGCCCGCATGGACGTCGATAATATTCACTGGATTGGAACGTCCATGGGGGGGCTGATCGGGATGTTGCTGGCGGCCCAGCCCAACACCCCCATTAAAAGCCTGGTTATCAATGATGTTGGTCCTTTGCTTCCCAAGTCCGCCTTGCAGAGAATTGGGGAATTTATCGGTACCGACCCCCGGTTCCCCAGCCTGAAAGACGCCGAATCTTTCTTGCGCCAAGTCAATGCTCCGTTCGGACCACTTACCGATAATCAATGGGCTCATTTAGCTAAATACAGCTTCCGTCAGGACGACAGCGGTGATTGGTGTTTGCGCTATGACCCCGGCATCGCCGTCCCCTTTCGGGATCAGTCGAAAGAAGATGTCGATCTTTGGCCTTATTGGGAACGGGTGACGTGTCCTGCCCTGATCCTCAGAGGAGCGGAATCAGACCTGCTTTCCCGGCAAACGGCGAAAACAATGCAGGACCGTGGGACAAAGGTTCAACTAATTGAATACCCCGGCATCGGGCATGCTCCCGCCTT
>JAOUPW010000200.1 GCA_029879665.1 Rhodospirillales bacterium
GGACCAGAGGTTGCCGTCGCCGACCGGCTGCCGGTATAACCGGCGCCAATGGTCGCGGAAATTGCGGCAATTTCATCTTCTGTCTGTAAAACCACACCGCCGCGTTTCGGCATTTCAACGGCCAACCGTTCCATGATTGAAGTGGCCGGCGTAATCGGATAGCCGAAATACGCCTTGATGCCGGCGTCAAGGCAGCCTCTGACGACGGCCGCATTCCCGGTCATCATCACGACTTCCGTCTTGGTCGATCCCTTTTTCGGGGCGTCTATGGAAATAAAATCAACCTGGAAGGTGTTTCGGCCTAATTCATAGGCGGAATCGAACGCCGCAAGGTTGGTCGTGGTAATCGCCTTGGCCTTGGATGCAAATTTCTTGGAAATCATGTCCCGGAAAGGCTGATCGGAAAAACCATACAGACCGGCGACGAAACCAAGGGCGGCGATGTTTCTGGATTTGTTTGAACTGGTTGTCTTTTCGCTGATTTCCCGCATGGGCAGGCTGTAGGGAAGCTGTCCGGGACGGATATGGCCGGAAATGTGAGCCCCTTCGGCCAGGATAGCGATCGGCGCGTCATCATAAATGACCGCGCCGTAATCCCTTACTTCCCCGACATGGGGAATGGCGTGTCCGTCATTCAGGGAAACAAGAACATCGCTTTCTTCCTTCAGGGAATAAACCTGTTCGGTCGTGACGCGGACCCGGGAGATACATTTTCCGAAGCCCCGGATTTCAGGAGGATAGACATCAAAGGCAATGACCTTGTAACCGGCACCGGCCATGGCCTGGCGGAATATATCTCCGACGGCAATGGTTCCATCACCGGCCGATCCGCAAAAGGCAATTTGAATATCCGTGCTCATCGATGTGCTCTATTCATATTCCCAGTAAGGAGAATCAATTTCGTTCTTTTTATTTAAGAAAATATTTTCATCCGGAATCGTCTTGATGGTGATGTCTTCGCCGGTCATATTTTTGGCCGCGATCTCACCCATCATTTTCACGTTTTTCCAGCCGTAATAGAATCTATAACGGTTTTCTTCGCTGGACCAGATTTGGCAGACATCTCCCGCCGCCCAGATGCTTTTGTCGGTCGTTTGCAGGTGGGTATTGACCAGAAGTCCGCGCTCAATATCAACGCCGGATCCGAGCATGAATTCAACGGACGGGGTCAGGCCATAAAAGGACATTACGATATCGGCGAAAATTTCGCGTCCGTCGCCAAGCTTAATTTTGCGGGCGGACATTCCCCTGCCCCCTTCTTCGACGCGCTCCACGGCAAGGCCGTCAATAACTTCTATTCCCATATGTTCCAGCGCTTCAAGAAACTTGGTTCTTTCGCTGTTTTGCAGGACATGCGGCCAGAACGTCTGTTCCGATGCCAGGACCGTGACCTGATAATTGTTGACGACCAGGTTGCGGGCAAGATCGAGGCCGATCATATCGCCGCCCAACATGACGACTTTTCCACCCTTGGGAAGGGTGTCGCGCACTTTCTGGGCGGCGCGGAAGGTCTGAAAATTGTCAAAAAGATGAGCCGAGTCCGTCAGGTGTTCCGGCAGGTAATTGCGCCCGCCACTGGCGACCAGCAGGGCGTCATAGGAAATTTCTTCCTTGTGATCGAGAGTCAGGGTTTTGCGCGCGGAATCAACCGTATTAACAAGACTGTTGCGGCGTACGATAATTCTGTTTTTTTCGTAATACTCCGGCGGATTAACCAGAAAATCCCGCCAGTCGCAGTCTTCGTGAAAGATGCGGGGCAATTCGTAGCGGTTATAAAAAAGCAGCCGCCCGGCGGTGATAATCGTAATACGGCTGTCAGAATCGTGTTCACGCAGATATTTTGCGGCTTCGTTTCCGGCAACGCCGTTACCGATAATGACGTAATGGTTCTGTCCCTCGAACATGATCAAACGTCCTGATCGAAGATTTCTTGTTTCGAGATGGAAATGCATTTGGTCGGGCAAACCATGTAACACGCGCCGCACCGGATGCATTCGTTGTTATCGACCCAGATGGCGCCGACCTTGTTCCATTCGGAAGCTTCATGGAGATCGCCATAAGTTCCGTCATCTTTGATATCGATACCGTCAACCAGCTTGATACAATTGCGTGGCGCTACATCGATACAAGCGCGGCAATAAATACAGTTATCAACGTCAATTTCGTATTTCAGATAGCACAGGTAGCAGCGTTTTGCTTCCTCGAAGGCTTCTGCCTGCGAATACCCGGTTTCCACTTCGCGTTCCATGTTTTTCATACGCTTGTTCAGGGGAACGGTCGGCATTTCCTGATGTGGAATAAAATCGAAGGATCGTTCGCGTAAGGGTTCGGCAACGGATTCGATCCGGACCACCTTCTTGCGCCGTTCATGACCCATCATCCAGGTGTCCATCTTAATGGCGATTTCCCGGCCGTGGCCAACCGCCTCGACTACGGTCGAGGCGCCGTTGACGAAATCGCCGGCGGAAAAAAGACCTGGAACGGAAGTCATGCCGCCATCCCCCAGGCGGACGTTGCCCCAACGGTCGAGGTCAACCTGAACATCGAGAATATTGTTGACGGTCTTCTGGCCGATGGCGATCAGCAGTGTATCGCAGGGTTCGATGAATTCGGATCCTTCAATGGGAATCGCTTGTCGCCGCCCCCCTTCCCGCCAGCCCCCGAGGCGGTTTTGCACGAATTTTACCCCGGTCAGATTACCGTCCGCATCGGTCAGTATCTCCACCGGAGACCTTAGCCCCAGGATTTTGGTTCCCTCGCGCTTGGCTTCGTGTATCTCCACCTTGGTGACGGGGATGTATTCTTCCGTGGTGCGGATATGAATGGTAACGTCTTCACCCCCCAGCCGTTTGGCGACCCGGGCACAGTCCAGGGCGGTAAAACCGGCACCGACCACCGCCACTTTCTTGCCCACGGTTTTCTTTTCGCCTCGATGTAATTCCACAAGGAAATCAAGGCCATACTCTACGTTCTTCGTGTTGGCGGCGAGATCCGTACCGTCATCGACATTGCGAAGCGGCAAGGGAATCGCCGCCATGCAGCCGGTGGAAACAAGAACGGCATCAAATTCCTTCAACAGGTCGGAAACCTTGATGTCCGACTCTCCGGTGCCGATGGAAACGCCGGTGCGAAGATCAACGCCAAGCCGGATGGCGTTTCTGATTTCGACCTCCAGAAGGTCGCGGGGGAGCCGAAATTCGGGGATGCCGTAATAAAGCATGCCTCCCGGAATTTCCTCTTTTTCAAAAATGGTAACGTCATGGCCCAAAGTGGTCAGGTCATGGGCGGCGGAAAGGCCGGCCGGGCCGGCACCAATGATGGCGATTTTCTTGCCCGACGGCGTATACAGATTTTCAGTAATCCTGTGACCGGACGGTTTCATGTCGCCGGCGGCGCGTTTCAGGTTACAGATCCCGACCGGCTCCCCATTCCCGGGCCATCCGTGCCGGCAGGCGTCCTCGCAGGGCCGGGAACAAATACGCCCCAAGGTTCCGGGCAGAACGTTGGCCAGTCGGTTCAATTCATAGGACCGACCGTAACGTTCCTCGATAATCATGCGGATATAGGCCGGAACATTGGTGTCGGCGGGACAGGCCGTCTGACAGGGAATATTCTCGCGAACCCAACCGATATCCCGGGGGTCGGTGGAAAACCTGACCGGTGTTACAATGCGTTGACCAAAAGAATGGGTATCCGAAAAATCCTCACCTTCATTGACGCGGATTTCTCGGAATGAATTGTCAGACATGCCGCTCCTTGTTAATCAAGCCCGTTGCCTGAAATATCCGGATAGGAGTTCTAATTCTTCAGGATCGAATAAACCTACCCTCGATCCAGTAAAGATAATCTTTACCCCGTAATTTCAGGAAAACAAGACCTTATGAGGCCGCCTCATTGTTTTTTTAACCCTCTGGCGGGTAGGGCCAATTAGCTGATTGATCGCGGGCCCACCTATGGGCGATTAACCTGAGCCCCCTGCTCCGTTGCCGTCATCGAGAAAACGGGGGAAGACCCCTTCCGGTGCCGGCAGCGTCGTGCCGGGGATGAGCTGATGGCCGGAATCGAGAAAGGAAAAGGCGCGGTGATCGTGGCTTACCGCCAGTTGATCCAGCATCCGGCTCATGGATTCTGGCATGAACGGTTGCAACAAAAGAGCCATCCTGCGGATGGATTCAGCCAGAGTGTAGAGCACCGTTCCCATACGATCCGGATCTTCCTTGCGCAGCTTCCAAGGCGCCTGCGTGTCCACGTAGACGTTGGCTGCGCGGATCACAGCCCAGACCTTATCAAGGCATTGATTGAATTCCTGACGGTCCATCGCCTCCCTTGATGACTCCAACAAATTCTGGGCTGCCTGCAGAAGATCCTGATCCGCCGATGCAAAATCTCCATGGTGGGGAACCGCCCCGCCGCAGTTCTTGTTGATCATCGACAGAACCCGTTGGGCCAGGTTGCCGAGATCGTTAGCCAGTTCTCCGTTCAAGCGATTGATCATGGCCTGATGTGAAAAATCGCCGTCGTTGCCGAACGGCACTTCGCGCAGCAGGAAATAGCGGACCGGGTCCAGGCCATAGGTTTCAATCAATTGCAGAGGGTCGATGACATTGCCGAGGGATTTGGAAATTTTCTCGCCCTCGTTGGTCCACCAACCATGGGCGAAAACCCGTTTCGGCGGCTCCAGGCCGGCGCCCATCAGAAAGGCGGGCCAGTAAACGGCATGAAACCTCAGAATGTCCTTACCCACCATGTGCAGGTCCGCCGGCCAATAGGTGGCATATTCACCGGTTTCCGTTTCAGGATAGCCTACGGCCGTGATGTAGTTGGTGAGCGCGTCCAGCCACACGTACATGATATGGGCGTCATCGCCGGGGACGGGAATGCCCCATTTGAAGGTGGTGCGGGAAACAGACAAATCATGAAGGCCGCCCTTTACGAAACTGATCACTTCGTTGCGGCGGG
>JAOUPW010000332.1 GCA_029879665.1 Rhodospirillales bacterium
AGACGCAACATCATACCATTTTCCCTGCACAACGCAGGCTTTATCCGCTGCCTGAGCAATGGAAACCGATGCTGAAGCGGCTACAAGAAAAAGCAAAACGCTCCGAAAAGTTAAAAGTATATGCATTTTCTATAGGCAGTCCCGATGAAAACCCTCCCCCGGGAGGGGCGAGAATTCGAATCCAAGAATAAAGAAATGTTGCTGTCGGTTAATATATTATTTCTGGCGTAATTGTAAAAGGAACGAATACCAGAGTATGCTTGACTGAGGAGTGCTACAAACGAATAATTAATACCCTACGATAAAACAGAGATTTTGTCTTGCCTGAAACAATTAAAACTCGAGTCCTCCTCATCGAAAATGACGATTCCTTGGTCGAGGAAATTCGTCAGGCATTGGGAAACAGGCATTTTTCAATTTCACGATCGGGTACGGTAAAGTTGGGGTTTAAGCAGCTTCACCGTCAGGATTTCGATGCTGTCCTTTTGGATTGGGACGACACGTTTGAAAACTGCAGACAAACTTGCATAAAATTGAAAGAGCTGTCCCGGAAAATCCCAATTATCGTCCTGACGCAAACCGAAACCGATGCCAAAAAGGTAGAAAAAACATGCAATATAGCAACCACTTTTATTACTAAAGACAACCTTGATAAAGAAAATCTGCAATCGACCATTCTGTTGTCGGTGGATCAATTTAAGACTGCGGCTTTACATGCCGAACAGGAACTAAATACTGCAATTTTTGACTCCATGGGCGTTCTTGTCGTCGTTCTTGATGACCATGGAAATTTTATCAAAGCCAATAAATCTTTTGAGATATCTACGGGATACTCCGACGATGAACTAATCAATCGTCCGTTATGGGAATTCGTTTCCGATACGAAAAAAGCGAAGTCCTTAAAAACATATCTTAAAAAAAAATCCGTAAAACGATCTCCCAAACGTCTGGAGATACCTTTTCAAACCTGGGATGGCGGCCATCGTATTATCGACCTGACTTTTTCGGAAATTCACAGCATTAACGGTTCCGTCAAAAAAGTTGTCTGCAGCGGCCCGGATATAACGGAAAGGAAATTTGCAGAAGAGACCATCAAGACAATTGCCGAAGGACTTTCGGGTCAGATTGGGGCAACTTTTTTCAATTCCCTTGTCAAATATCTGTCGACTGCCCTTAAAACCGAAATTTCTCTTGTCGGCGAATTTATCGGAGAAAAAAAGGATGTGCTCCGCACGATTTCATACCATTCCAAAGACAAGTTAAGAAAAAATATTGAAATCAGCGCCACTGAAAAAGTATGCCGCGATGTTATTGCGGGAAAAACCTGCATTATCACCTCAGGAGCAAACAAACGATTTCCAAATCAGTCTTTATTTTCAAAAAATAAAATTGAAAGTTACGTAGGCGTTCCCCTTATCAATTCCTTCGGCAATACATTAGGGGCAATCATAGTCCTCGGGCAAAAACCTCTTGAAGACCCGGAACGAACCATTTCTCTGCTTAAGGTTTTCGCGGTTCGTGCCGCGGCTGAACTAGAGCGGATACAGGCCGAAGCGACTGCCCAGCGCTTGGGCCGCATGCTTGATCAGTCCCATGATGAATATTACGCCTTCAGCCCCGATACTTTTCGTTTCATCAGCGTAAACCATGGCGCCCAGAAAAATCTGGGCTATTCCATGGATGAACTCCGGGCCATGACCCCATTAGATATCAAGCCCGAAATGACCAAGAGTAAGTTTTCTCAATTCATAAAACAACTTGAATCGGGAAAGAAAAGACGACTGGCATTCGAAACCGTTCATCAACGTAAGGATGGATCAATATACCCGGTAGAAGTCAGACTGGAGCTTTTCAAAAATGAATCGCCACCGGTCTTCGTCTCTTCCATTCAAGATATCACGAAACGTAAAAAGTCCGAAGAAGCCCTACGTCAATCAGAACAAAGATTTAAAACGGTCTTTCATTCCAGTCCGGGAATGGCTGTCATTTCCAGGCCCAGCGATGGAATGCACTATGACGTCAATGATGTCTGGCTTTCGACTATGGGGTTCAAACGTAGTGAAGTCATTGGGAAAACCGTAAAAGAGCTGGATATCTGGGCTTCCCCGGAACAGCGCGATGAAATGACGGATCAAATTCAAAAAACCGGTTCCGTGCGCAATTTTGAAGCTGCTCTCCGATCGAAATCAGGAAAAATTGTGAACGTCCTGGTTTCCGCCGCCTTGATTGAACTGGATGGTGAAGCCCGGCTGGCAGTTGCCGGCACGGACATCACCTACCGTATCGAGGCCGAGAAAGCCCTGCGCCAGTCAGAAGAACATTTTACCAAGATTTTTCATTCCAGCCCGGCGATGATCAGTATTTCCCAATTGGAAGAAGGAACGATGCTGGACGCCAACGACACGTGGCTCCGGACCTTGGAATTCAACCGCAAGGAGGTCATAGGCCGAAAGGTTAAAGACCTGAAAATCTGGCCTGAATACAAAATCAGGAATTTTATTTCAGAAACCACTAAGAAAAATGGATTCATAAAAAATTTCAAAACAACCCTGGTTACCAAATCCGGGGATTTAAGGAATGTTCTTTTCTCTGGGGAAATCATCGAGTTGGACGGCGTAGCCAGGCTGCTTTCCCTGATACTTGATATTACCGAACATACGAAATCCGAAGAAGCCCTGCGCCAGTCGGAAGAATGGTTTTCAAAGATTTTTCACGCCAACCCGGCAATGTTGGCCATATCCCGGATGGAAGACGGATATATTTTAGATGTCAACGAGATATGGCTTCAATCGTTTGGGTTCACGCGCGATGAAGTAGTCGGAAAGCGTGCGGTTGATTTAAATATGTGGCCAGATTCCAAAGCTCGCGATGAATTTGTCGAGTTAGTCAGGAAAAAGAGTCACGTTCGGGACAATGAAGTTGTTTTACTTACAAAGTCCGGAGAACAAAGACATTTTCTAATTTCCGGGGAAATCCTCAAATTCGATGGACCGCCCCGCCTTTTGACCATGCTACTTGATATTACCAATCGCAAAAAAGACGAAGAAGCTCTGCGGAAAGCTCATGATGATCTTGAATTGAAAATTCTGGAAAGAACCCGACAGCTTCGCGGAGAAGTCGAAGAACGTAAACGAACCGAAGAAACTTTGCGCCTGAGTGAACAACGTCAACGGGACATGGCTGAAGCCGATTCAGACTGGCAATGGGAAACCGGCCCGGATTTGAAATACACCTATGTTTCAGAAAATATCGTCGATGTTATCGGCATACATTCTAGAACCCTGATCGGTAAACCAAGAGGAGTTGTATCATCAAAGGGGAAAAATGACAAAAAATGGAATTCACATTTGCAAGACATGAAAGATCACAAACCTTTTCGTAATATTCAATACGACCTGATAACGCCCAAGGGACTTCACCGTTATGTCAAGGTCAGCGGAAAACCGGTCTTTGATGATCAAGGGCAATTCCAAGGCTACCGGGGAACCGGAACCAACATTACAGCCCAAGTCGAAGCCGAGCACCAAGCGGCGCAAGCTCAACAAAGGCTGTTTGATGCCATTGAAGGCATCCCTGAGAGTATT
>JAOUPW010000202.1 GCA_029879665.1 Rhodospirillales bacterium
AACATTTTCGTTCTTAAGAATTTCGACAATTTTGTCATCCGACAGTATGGCGTCGGCACTTTCCCCGTCGATCAGGGCCTTGATGCGATGTCGCACCGACTCTGCGGAATGAGAATCGCCGCCCGAGGAGGAACCGATTGCCGTGGTGAAAAAATATTTCAGCTCATAAATCCCCCGTGGCGTCGCAATATATTTGTTCGACGTCACCCGGCTGACGGTGCTTTCGTGCATGTCGATGACTTCAGCGATATCGCGCAACACCAGCGGGCGCAGATGGCCGACTCCCTTGATAAAGAAAAGTTCCTGCTGACGAACGATCTCGGTTGCAACCTTGAGAATTGTCGTCGCCCGCTGATGAAGTGACTTCACCAGCCAGTTTGCCGATTGCAGACATTCATTGATGTATTGCTTATCTTCCCGATTGCGGGCTTCACGGTTGACGCGAGCAATATACTGATTGTTGAGCAAAACCCTTGGCAGGGTGTCGTTGTTCAGTTCAACCACCCATCCGCCGCCTGGTACGGAACGCATCAGTACGTCTGGGGTCACCGGCTGCGCCACATTTAATTCGAATGCCTGGCCCGGTTTGGGATTCAGGGTGCGGATTTCGGCGATCATCTCGGCAAGGCCTTCTGAGTCCTCACCGGTCAGTTTCATCAGTTGCGCGAAATCCCGCTTGCCGAGAAGATCCAGATTATCAAGCAAGGCCTGCATGGCTGGATCGAGGCGGTCCCGGTCTTTCAATTGCAAGGCAAGGCATTCGCCCAGGTCGCGGGCGAAAATTCCCGCCGGGTCCATGTTCTGCAGCTTCAGCAGCGTCGCCTCGACCCGATCCAGGCCGCAGCCCAGTTGTTCGGCCACCGGCGAAAGGTCCCGGGGCAAGTACCCGGAACCGTCGAGCATATCGATCAGGTGCAGCCCGATCACCCGGTCCACGGGATCGTGAAGATCCAGATTCAACTGCGCCATCAGGTGATCCCGCAGGGATTCCGTTTCCGTAAGGGTTTCTTCAAGCGAGCTGAGGCCGTCGTCGAAACTGCCGCCGCGCCCGCCCCATTCGGCAAAAGCGGGTTCAGTACTCCTGTCCGCGGCCGGCTGTTCCCCGGCGTCGGAGGCGCTGTCATTCGTCCAGACGTTGTCGTAGTCCGCATCCAGGGCGGCGCCATCCGAATTTCCGGGCTCGCCGGGCGAAGAAAAATCCATGGCGGGAAGTCCGTCCGTTTCAACTTCACCGCTGTTTTCCCCCGAAGAAACCGTTTCTTCGCCGCTGTTTTCCCCTCCACTTTCCCCATCGTCATCGCGTTTGAGCAGTGGATTGCGTTCGAGCTCTTCTTCGACGTAGGCGTTGAGTTCGAAATTAGAAAGTTGCAGCATCTTGATTGCCTGCTGCAACTGCGGCGTCATTACCAGCGACTGGCCAAGCCGCTGTTCGAGGCGTGGCGTCATCACCATGACGCCGCCTTTCCGAACTGACAGGTATTAGAGACTAAAGCGATCACCCAGATATACGCGCCTGACGTCCTCGTTGCCGACAATGTCCGATGGCGCGCCTTCCATCAACATCATGCCATCATGAATTATATAGGCACGATCAATGACATCCAAAGTCTCGCGGACATTATGATCCGTGATCAAGACGCCGATTCCCCGATCCTTGAGATGGGTCGCAAGATCGCGAATATCAGAAACGGCCAGTGGGTCGACCCCCGCAAAAGGTTCGTCCAAAAGGATAAAATGCGGGTTGGATGCCAGGGCACGGGCGATTTCCACCCGCCGCCGTTCGCCGCCGGACAGCGCCAGGGCCGGAGTTTGGCGGAGATGGGAAATGGAAAATTCAGCCAGCAGCGCCTCCAGTGCGGCTTCGCGCTGGTCGCGGTTTTTTTCCACCACCTCAAGAACGGCGCGGATGTTGTTTTCCACCGTCATGCCCCGGAAGATGGACGCTTCCTGGGGCAGGTAGCCTATGCCTAAACGTGCGCGGCGGTACATGGGAAGGTCGGTAATATCCTGGCCATCAAGGATGACCCTGCCGTAATCAGGGGAGATCAGACCCATAATCATATAAAAGCAGGTAGTCTTGCCGGCGCCGTTGGGACCCAGCAGGCCGACCACCTCACCGCGCTGGATGGAAAGGGTCACGCCCCGGACCACCGGCCGCTTCTTGAAACGCTTGCCCAGGTGCTGGGCGATCAGGCCACGGTTGTCGGCGACCAGCTTCGGGCCGCCATCCGGGGCGCCCGCAACTGCATCGAAGTTTGGGACTTCGCCCCCCGTCGGTTTGTTCTGGCGTACCATATGGGACGTTTATACCCCTGAAGTTGTTGATTTTATCTTTATTTTTGTAATTTCTGTCCGGGCTTGATCAGGCCACGGACCCGTTTTTGCCCGCCCGCGGACTGGTTACAGCCGAACAGCCGGCTGATCCCGGTATTAAGGTTGACCTCGGCGCTGCATCCGGTGAGTTCATTTCCGGCTCGCAGTATCTTAACCGATCCGGTCAGGGTGGCGATACCGCTTTGAACGTTATAGACCCCACGCTCGGCGTAGGCCTGATCCTTGGCGGTGTCGATGCGGACGTTACCGAACGCTTCAACCCGGTGAATTTCCGTTTTTCCCGACTTGTCCTTATGGAAATAGGCCGCCAGCACATCGGCCTTGATCTTTTTATCCTCCCGGATCGCTTCCGCATTACCGCGGGCCACCGCCATTTGCTTCTTTTCCCAGTATTCCAGTTGCGAGGTCGCGGTAATGGTGTCCTGGCGTGTTTTCAGACGCACCTGTCGACCGCCCTTTAAAACAAGGGTGGAGTTATCTACATCATAGACCGCTTCCTCGCCGGTGGCGATTTCACCGGGCGAAATGATGCGCACCTTGCCTTTCGCATCCAGTCGCCAGATGTCCGTGCCACCGCCCTTTTTTTCCCGGTAATAGGCGCGCAGAAGATCGGCATGGACACGGACTTCGCCGCGCTTGGCGACGGCCTTGCCGCGGGCCAAGAAGACAAGCTTTTCCTGTTGCCACTCGATGCCCTGTTCGGCGTTGATTTCGATGGGCTCATCTGAACCGCTGCCGAAGTTGAGGCTCTGGGCCAGTAACGGTCCGGCACCGAGAAGAACGGCCGTCAGCACCGCCGCCGCCAAAAGTCCTTTTGCCGCCGGCGCCATCTAAGATCCCTCCGGTTTCAGTTTGCCGGGCCGGATCAACAGTCGGGCTTTGCCGGTGAAATGCATGACCTTGCCTTTGTCCAATACCACCAAGCCTTCGGCGCTAACTTCACCGAACGGCCCGTGGCCGACGACCGGGTCGCGCCCCGTGGCCGTCGCCTCGGCCATGTTGACGAGTATGGTTTCGGTCTGAAATTCGTAACCGGAATCGTGGAACAGGGTCACGCCTCCATTCAGCGCGAGCGTATTGGGGGTGCGGTCGTAAATGCCCGTGGCGGCGGCGACCGCCATCCACGTTCCGTCCTCAAGTCCGATATCCGCTTTCGGCTTTTCAAGGGTAACCTTGGAGTCGCCGGCCAGGGGATTGTGGGCGATGTCGGCGGTAATGGAAAAGGGCCTGCCCTTGTCATCGGCGCTGAAAAACCGTGGGTTGATCATGCTGGATTCCTTGGCCGCGTCCAACTTGGACGTGGTGAAGCCCATCCGGAATTTGCGGTCGCTGGAATTAAAATGCGGCCACAAAACCACCAGCGCCACCAGCAGCGCCGCCACCGCCGGCAACAGCAGCTTGGCGGTCATGACAAAGCGGGAATAGGTGGAATCGTTACGGCCCGGATGCCGGGCCTTGAACACGTTGCGGAGGATCGAGAAAAGGGGGTGCGCCACCCCCGGGGAGGGCGGCTTCGGCATCTCCGTACCGCGGGCGGGTTGCACCGGGCCGGCCCCGTCAGGCAACGCCCGCGCGCAGGCAATCATGGATATGCACGATGCCTACCGGACGGCCTTGGTCGACCACGAACAGGTTGGTAATGGCGCGGGCATTCATCACCTGCACGGCCTCGCTGGCGATGGCATCGGGCCCGATGGTCGTCGCATCCCGGGTCATCACATCGGTCGCTTTTTGTCCCAGCAAGCCGTCACCCATATGGCGGCGAAGATCGCCGTCGGTAATGACCCCTTCCAACGCCCCCTTGGCGTCGATGATGCCGACGCAGCCGAAATGCTTCGTGGTCATTTCAAGCAACACTTCATCCATGGTCAGATCACCGCCGATCAACGGCAGCTCATCGCCCGAATGCATGATATCGGAAATCTTCAGCAGGCGGCGCCCCAGTTGTCCGCCCGGATGAAAAACCTGAAAATCGTCAGCGGAAAATCCCTTCCGTTCAAGAAGGGCGACGGCGATGGCGTCGCCCAGGGCCAGCATGGTCGTGGTCGAGGTGGTCGGCGCCAGCCCCATGGGACAGGCCTCAAGGCTGTTGGGCAAAACCAGGGAAACATCCGCGGCCCCGGCGAGCGTGCTGCCCGGCGCCCGAGTCAAAGCGATCATCCGAATATCGAACCGTTTGACGTAAGCGATGATATCGCTCAGTTCCGGCGTTTCGCCGGAATTGGACAGGGCGATCACCACATCGTCCTTGCGGATCATGCCGAGATCTCCGTGGCTGGCTTCGCCCGGATGAACATAGAAAGCCGGCGTACCGGTGGAGGCCAGGGTGGAGGCGATCTTGTGGCCCACGTGTCCGCTCTTGCCCATTCCGGTGATCACCACCCGCCCGGTCAGCCCGGACAGCAGATCGAGGGCGTCTGTGAACGGCACGTCAAGACTGTCGGCCAAATCCTTTAGGCCGGCCGCTTCCAATTCCAGCACGCGCCGCGCACAGGCGAGATCCTCGCCGGTGTGTTCCACGGATATCCTGGACTTGGCTTTGCCCGGGGCTTTGCTCGGAGTCATTGTTTTGCGATACCCTATTCACTTTTAGCGG
>JAOUPW010000203.1 GCA_029879665.1 Rhodospirillales bacterium
TATCGAATTCATCGCGCAATAATCCCCGCATTTGCGCTTCAATGGCCCGCGTTGTGCGTAGCATCCGTATCCACAAGCGCAGGCGTCTTTTTTCAATAGACGCATCCATTCGCCTTGGCCGATTGCTCATACCTCTCCTCCGGACAGGGCAATCGCCTGTCCGTTTACGGAAACGGCGCCGTCGCCGCACAGCCATAATGCGGTTTCCGCCACCTCAAGGGGCTGGATCAATCTGCCCTGGGGGTTAAATCTGGTCAAAGCGGCGCGGGCGTCCGCCTCGTTCATCCCCGTTTTTTTCATGACGTTGGCGACCGATCGATCGGACATTTCCGTATCCATAAATCCCGGACAGATTGCATTTACGGTAATTTTTTTCTTGGCGATTTCCAGCGCCAGCGACCTGACTAGGCCGATAACCCCGTGCTTTGCCGCCGCATAAGGCGCGACATAGGCATACCCCTTCAGTCCCGCGGTTGAAGCCACGGCAATCAATCGTCCGCCTTGCTCCGGCATTTGGCGCAAACCTTCCCGCAAGGTTAGAAACACGCCGGTCAGGTTGACCCCGATCATCCGCTGCCATGCGTCCAAATCCGTTTTTGCAAATGGCGCACTTTCCGCAGCCCCCGCGTTGGCGATAATCACGTCGCACGGCCCCGCTGCCGCGAACATCGACTTCACCGATTGTTCGTCCGTTACATCGGCTGCAATGCCGGAGATCGCTTCGTGTTTCGCGGTGATTTCTCGCAGCCGCTCTTCCGATCTGCCGGCGACCCAGACCTTGGCGCCGGCCTCGGCAAAGGCCATCGCTATCGCCGCGCCGGCGCCGCTGCCGCCGCCGGTTACAAGTGCGGTTCTTCCTGAAAGATCATTCATACCCGTACCTCCATTGTTTCCAACCGTTCGGCCAATCGATATATCTGATCCCGACCGGGTAGATAGGGATCAGGCCATTTAACATTGTGTTCACCCAAGGCCGCCGCCGCATGGAGGGTCCAGTAGGGATCGGACAGATGGGGCCGCGCCAGACATACCAAATCCGCGCGCCCGGCCATCAGGATCGAGTTGACGTGATCGGGCTCGTAAATATTGCCGACAGCCATGGTCGCCATTCCCAATTCATTACGAATCCTGTCGGAGAACGGAGTTTGAAACATGCGGCCGTAAACCGGCTTGGCGTCGACCGACGTCTGGCCGGCGGAAACATCTATGACATCGACTCCCGCGTCACGGAACATCCCGGCGATACGAACTGCCTCCTCCGGGGTCACGCCTTGATCCTCCGACCAGTCATTTGCGGAAATTCGCACCGACATCGGCCTTTCCTCCGGCCAGGCCGCCCGCATGGCCGTAAACACTTCGAGCGGGTAACGCATGCGGTTTTCCAGCGATCCGCCGTATTCGTCTTCGCGGACATTGGAGAGGGGCGAGATGAAGGAGGAAATCAGATATCCATGGGCTGCATGCAGTTCGATCATGTCGAACCCGGCCTGCGCCGCCATGTCCGTGGCCCGGACAAACTGACCCAGGACCACGTTCATGTCGTCGCGGTCCATGGCCTTGGGCGTGGCGTTGCGGGGCGACCAGGGAATGGCGGATGCCGACATTAGCGGCCAATTCCCGCCCGCCTCGCTTCCCTCCACCAGCGGCGCATCCATTTCCTGCCAACCAAGCTGCGTTGACCCTTTACGCCCGGAATGCCCGATCTGGCAGCATATTTTCGCATCGGTTTCCCCATGGACAAAATCGGTCAACCGGGTCCAGGCGGCAACATGTTCAGGCTTGTACAATCCGGTACAACCGGGGGATATCCGGCCTTCCGGGCTGACGCAGGTCATTTCCACATAGACCAGCCCCGCCCCTCCTTTTGCCCGTTCCCCGTAGTGAACGAAATGCCAGTCGGTGGGGCAACCGTCGATCGCCTTGTACTGGGCCATGGGCGAAACCACGACTCGGTTTTTGATTTCCATACCCCGCAACCTGAAAGGGGTGAACATCGGCGCCTTGCCCGTACCCGAAGGCTGCCCGGAGCTGACCTGAAACCAGTCTTCGGCGCTTTCAAGCCAAGCCTTGTCCCGCAGGCGAAGATTTTCATGGCTGATCCGCTGTGAGCGGGTCAACAGCGCATAAGTGAACTGGATCGGATCGAATTTCATATACCGTTCCGCATTCTCAAACCATTCCAGCGAGTTGCGTGCCGCCGATTGAAGGCGCAACACCTCCAGACGGCGCTCTTCCTGATAGCGCTCGAATGCCGCCTCCAGGGTGCTTTCACTCTGCAGGAAATTGGCCAGGGAAATTGCACTGTCGAAGGCCAGCCGGGAGCCCGACCCGATGGAAAAATGGCCCGTTGCCGCCGCATCCCCCATCAGGACAATATTTTCATGATGCCATTTTTCGCATATCACCCGAGGAAAATTCATCCATACCGCCGAGCCGCGCAAATGATCAGCATTGGAAATCAGGGAATTTCCACCCAGATAATCGGCAAATATTTTTTCGCAGGCCGCAATGGTTTCCGCTTTCGACATATGGGCAAAGCCGAACTTGTCCCAGGTTTCGTTGGTGCATTCAACGATAACCGTCGCGGTATCTTCATCGAACTGGTAAGCATGCGCCCAAACCCAACCGTGTTTGGTTTCCGTAAATATGAAGGTGAAGGCGTCATCGAATTTCTGGTGCGTGCCGAGCCAGATAAATTTACACTTCCTGACATCGATATCCGGCCGGAAATGATCCTCATATTCCTTGCGAATACCTGAATTGATACCGTCGCACGCGACGACCAGATCATAATCGTTTTTGTAGTCTTCGGCCGAGGTGAATTCCGTCTCAAAGCGAAACTCGACTCCGAGTTCCTCGGCGCGTTCGCGCAAAAGAATCAGCATCTTCCGCCGGCCGATTCCCGCGAATCCATGGCCACCCGATACGGTGCGGGTGCCTTTGTGATGAACCGCAATATCATCCCAATACACAAAATTATCGCGGATCGCCTCTGCGCTTTTGGCATCGTTTTCAACCATATTGCTCAAGGCGTCATCGGACAAAACGACGCCCCACCCGAAGGTGTCATCGAATTTATTCCTTTCGATGACCAACACCTGATGGGCGGAGTCTCTGAGCTTCATGCTGATCGCAAAATAGAGCCCGGCGGGACCGCCCCCCAAACACACCACTTTCATGGAATACGCCCCCGCAGTTGCCGGCTGAGGAAAACATTATATGAGAAAATGGAATATGCTTCAAATGTAAAATATTTAAGCCTAAAGTATATTGCGATGACCGGAAGGGGCTTTTTACCCACCCCCAATGCCCTGCTTCTCAGACCCCATTGCCAATGCTAGGCTCCCTTTGCAAATGCAACGTGGAGAAACTCATGGCCCTCGCCTACCCCTTGATCGACGTGATGGATGTGGAAGCCTTTACCCCGCCGGGACGGAAAGGATGGCCGGAATCGGCTTTACGCGTCGCCGTCAGCGGCCGCGAGGGAAGTTCGAGCAGCGCCTATCACGCCCGTTTCCGCCCCGGCGAAGGCCTGCCCCGGCATATCAATGCCGGCTGCGATGAAATTCTCATCCATCTCCAAGGCGAAGGCGTCACCCGCGGCGCCGCTGTCCGTCCCGGCCATTGCCGCTGGGTTAAAAAGGGTACCGAGCATGAATTCCGGAACACTGGCGATACGGACGCCCTGGTGGTCGGGTTTTATGTCGGCGCCAAGGACATAAATGCCACCGGGTATGAATTCCTTAATGAAGGAACTGAAAAGAACACCACTCACACTCCTCGCACAGGTCTCGTTCACCTGGACGACGTTCCGCCGGAAACCATGAATAAGGGCGATGGCTGGCTGATCAGCGATTTCCGCCTGCCCTTCGGTGCTCACAACGGATGCGCCTCGACCCTGTTCCGCGCCCGTTTCTTTCCCGGCGCCGTGCACAAAAAGCACCGCCATGAAAACTGCGAGGAAATCTATTACGTCATCAGCGGCCACGGCTTGGCCGGCGCCGGCGATGACCGGGTCGAGGTCCGGGGCGGCCATTTTCATTACATCCCCAAGGGCGTCGAACACTGGCTGCACAACCTGAGCGAAACCGAGCCCATCGAAGTCGTTGGTATCTATATCAATTCGGGCAGCGTCGCGGAAACGGGCTACGTCTATACCGGAGATGTCACCGATGATGATCTGAGCTGCGTATCTGAGCTCCCGAAATGCTGAAAGCGGCGGTGATCGGTCTGGGCTGGTGGGGCAAGCACATCATCCGCTACCTGAAAAGCAGCGACAGAATTTCCATCATCGCCGCTGTCGATACCAATCCGGTTGCGGTACATTCGTTCGCGGCCGAATACGGCATTCCCCTTACGGATAAGTTTGAGGACGTTCTCGACGATGCGGCGGTGGATGCCGTTATTCTGACCACGCCCCACGGCTTTCACGAACAGCAGGTGATCGCGGCGGCCAACGCCGGTAAGCAGGTGTTCTGCGAAAAACCACTGACCCTGACTGTTGACGCCGCCGAACGAATGCTCCGGGCCTGCGACGATGCCGGCATCATTCTCGGCATTGGCCATGAACGCCGCTATGAACCGGCGCTGGAAGAAATTAAGCGCCGCGTGGACGCAGGCGAGGCCGGCACCCTGATGCACATCGAGATCAACTGCTCCTACCCCCTTTTCGCCGCAGAGGCGGGATCGGATTGGCGCCGGGACCCCGCCCACGCACCGGCGGGCGCCCTGACCGCGCTCGGCGTGCACATGACCGATTACATGCAGACCCTGGCCGGCGATGCGACCCGGATCTACGCCCAACTGTCCGACCGCACCCGGGACTGCCCACTGGACGACGTTCTTGCCGTTCACCTCACCTTCGCGTCCGGGGCTACGGGGTATCTGTGCGCTATTGCCAGCACGCCCTTTCATCAGCAC
>JAOUPW010000204.1 GCA_029879665.1 Rhodospirillales bacterium
CTGATCTTTATCGCCGTGGATTTTTCCGTCACTCAAATTCTCAAGAGAAATATCGACAGTCTGATAAAAATGAAAAATTTTTACCAGCCGACCGATTATCATCATGACCTCATTCCCGGAGAAGATTCCAGACGGGTCTGGGCCAACGTCGGGTATCGTCACATAACCGATGGCAACGGCCTTAGGGTCGGCCCCTGCCCGGGAGACGTGTCCGGAAGCAAGCCTCCGAAAAAAACCTCAACCGTTTACATAGTCGGCGATTCCTTTGCCGAAGGCGTCGGCATCGCCTACGAAAAAACCTTTGCCGGCCTTATTGCCTGCAAATACCGTACCGGGGGAGCCAATATTCTTAATCTCGGCGCTTCTAGTTTAAGCCCGATCATTTATCACCGTAAAATCCGCAAGATCGTGGAAAAAACTGGTACCCCTCCGGACCATATCATCGTCTTTCTGGATATTTCCGATATTCATGACGAAGCCGTCAAATACATGGAGCAGGACGGCAAGGTTATTTACGCACCGTCGGAAAGCGGCCCACCTTCCATGTTCGAGCGGTTTTCCGAGAAGGCCGATAAATTCATGCTTCGAAACTTCACTTCATATCTTGTCTATTACTACATCAGAAAAAAGATTTCCGCCCTGTTTGGAACGACGGAAGACCTATCTGATTATGTCGTAAAAAAATATATCACCAATATCGATGCGCGCCGACTTAGCGTCGGCAATACTTTCTCGCGCTGGACCATGGATGCCGATTTGTTTGAAAAATACGGGCGTCGCGGATTGGAGATAGCCTCGAAAAATCTGAAAAAAATTACGGATATTTGCAGGGAAATCGGTTGCGGCGTGACCCTTGCCGTCTATCCCTGGCCGGATCAGATTTACGAAAAGGACGAACAAAGTTTGCAAGTCACTTATTGGCGGAAATGGGCGGACCGGGAAAATGTACAGTTTATAAATCTGTTTCCGCCTTTTTTCGGCAATGATCCGGTGGAAACGATCCGTAACAATTTCATTCCCGGAGATTACCACTGGAATGAAAATGGACATCGCTTGATCTTCGATGAATTGGACAAGCATATCCGGGGAGCGCCGTATTTGACGGCAAAATGATCCGTTTTCGCCGGGCTTACAGGCCCGGCGAAAAGGCCGGATTTATACAATGCGCAAATTAGGTGCCCGTTTCCTCGCGGCGGCTGAAAAGCCTAAGGCGCCAGACTTCATCGCCTTTTTGCAGGAATTTCACGAAGTCTTCGGCCGGGAGGGGCCGGGAGAAGAAATACCCCTGAATCAGGTCGCAGCCCAGGGATCTCAAGTAATCGAGCTGCTCTTTTGTCTCCACCCCTTCGGCGATAACTTTAAGCTTCAGGCTTTTCGCCATGGCGCTGATGGCGGCAACCAGGGATGCGTCTTCCGGATCAACGGTCATGTCGCGGATGAAGGATCGGTCGATCTTGAGCGTATCCACCGGAAAACGCTTGAGGTAACTCAGCGATGAATAGCCGGTCCCGAAGTCGTCCACCGACAGGCGCACGCCCATTTCCTTAATCGAATTGAGCCAGATCAGGGCTTCCGCCGCATCTTCCATGATCTGCGTTTCGGTAATTTCAAATGTCAGACGGTTCGGTTTCAAGGTTGATTCCGTGAGAATCGCCTGAACCAGTTCCTTTGACAGTCCGTTTTTCAACTGCCGGCTCGAAAGATTCACGGATACGCCAAGCTGCGGTTGCCCCATATTCTGCCATTCCACCGCCTGGGTGCAAGCGGTACGAAGAACATGTTCGCCAAGCGGCACAATCAGGCCCGTTTCTTCGGCCAAGGGAATAAATTCGTCGGGAGAGATCAATCCCCGGTTGGGATGTTGCCAGCGAACCAGGGATTCGGCGCCGATCACCTTGCCGGATTCCAGATCGGCGATCGGCTGATAATAAACAACCAGCTCCCCCCGGTTGATCGCATGGCGCAGATCATTTTCCAGGCTGACGCGCCGCACCGCATGATCGTTCATATCGGGGGTAAAGAATTTATAAGTGTTGCGGCCGGCTTTCTTGGCTTCATACATTGCCAGGTCCGCGTTCCTGAGCAGCGTTGACGCATCTTCGGCGTCAATCGGGGCGAGGGTAATTCCGATACTTGCGCCTATTCCTGCTTCTTGTTCATCAATGATGAAAAGCTCGGACAAGGCCTCGATAATTTTTTCCGCAACCAACACAACACCTTCGTGTCGGTCTATATCCTGCAGGATAATTGTGAATTCGTCGCCACCCAGGCGCGCTACGAGATCCACTTTACGGACGCACTTGTTCATCCTGTCGGCCGCCTGACGCAGCAATTCATCGCCTGCGTCATGGCCCAGGGTATCGTTGACCAACTTGAACCTGTCCAGATCGATGAACATCAAAGCCAACTGCTTGTTCGTTCGGTTCATCCGGTCCACGGCTTGATTCAGATTGTCGAGAAAAAGAGATCTGTTTGGCAGCCCCGTCAAAGCATCGTAGTTTGCCTGGTAGCGAATCCTTTCTTCGTCCTGTTTACGTTTCGTAATATCGCTGATCAGGGCTGCATACTGCTGCACTTTACCGTTTTCATCGGTGATGCTGGAAATGGATGCGCGGACGGCATAATCCTCGCCGTTCTTGCGTTTGTTCCAGAATTCCCCTTCCCAATGATCGTGACCTTCTATCGCCCGCCACATTTGCGCATAAAGAGGATCGTTTTCGTCATTAACGGCTTCCAGGGACGGAAGCTTGCCGATCATTTCCTTGGACGAAAATCCGGTTATTTCGGTAAAGGCAGGGTTGATGGCGCTTATACGGAAGTCCTTGTCCGCGATCAGCACCGCTTCGTTGGTAGCCTCGATAACTTTTGCCGCAAGCCGCAATTGTTCTTCAGCGCGCTTACGTTCGGCAATTTCCTGTGTCAGGTCCCTGGTTCGTTCCTCGACCCTGATTTCCAACTCATCCCGGGCCCGGCGCAGCGCTTCTTCGGCGCGCTTCGCTTCGGTTACATTTCGTCCGGTTCCGGTCGCGCCCAAAATCTTTCCATCGCCGTCCCTTAACGGAACCGCCTTGAAATTTACATAAACCTCTTCCCCATTCTTGGTCTCAAATATAGTTTCGTAATCAAGGTGCTCTTTTCCCTCAATCACGTCCTGAAATATTTTTTGAGTTTCCTTATCTAGCGGATTGTTTTGAAATTCTGAAAATGCGCGGCCAAGCATTTTCTCCGGTCCATAACCGAAGATCGCCTCGGATGCCTTGCGGTTGACGAAGGTAAGCTTTGCTTCCGTATCCACAGACCAGATCAGATCGTGGGACGTTTCGACCAATCCCCGGTAGCGTTCCTCGTTGGCGCGCAATGCCTTGCCGGCTTTTTTACTTTCCAGATCGGACGCGGCGTTTTTCAGGGCTCGGCCTATGGCTGGAGCCAAACGCACGAGATCAATCTTGCCGACGAAATCGTAAGCCCCCGCCTTCACCAAGGGCACGGCTTGACCCATATTGATCATGCCCGAGACAACGATAAATGGAATTTCCTTGCCGCTTTCCTTAAGCACATCCAGCGCACCGGCGGCGCTGAAAAACGGCATGTCATAATCGGATGTTATAACGTCCCAGTCTTCTTCCTCGATCGCCAAGGTCATCGCTTCCTTGGTCTGAGCCAATCTCCAGGTCGGATCATATCCTCCCCTTCTGAGTTCGCTGACGATCGCTCCCGCGTCGTTTTGCTGGGCTTCGACAATCAATACCCTGAGCGGCGTGCCCATAGAATCCAGTTCCCCGTGTCCGCGTCCCCATAATTGGGGCCACAGGCATCTTTTATAATGATTTCAACCCAAAGGGCCGAGCGCATGCCGCGACCGACCCTCAAAGTCCGTCACAAACATAGGGTACACATATACGCAAAAATGTTAATATGACGTTCAACAGTACATCTTATACACTGATTGCCTAATTTTATCAGTGATTTACATCACACATGCCCTTTCAGCCCCTAAAAATTATTCCGCTGAAACAGCCAATACCTTATGGTTTCATTCTGGAATAATCCTTATGTATTGGTAAGTTGCAACGCCTTATCCACTATGTTACGCGAAACGGACGGGAACGAATGACACATAAATTCCGACATTCTTTCGCTTTTTTGATTGCCATCATCTGGGTGGTCGGGACCCAGCCGGCGGCGGCTACGGGTCATTCGCCGGAACCTTTTTTCGGCGAATATATTGGACAATCCATTTCGTCACCGGAAAGCGGCCTTTCCAATCGCGACCTCAGCGTTTCCATCGGCCCCACCAAAAACGGTTTCTCGGTCAAATGGACAACCGTCACCCACCGCTCGAACGGTGATACAAAACGTAAAACTTACGAAATCTCCTTTCTCGGAACCGGGCGCAGCAATATCTACGCCTCGGCTATGAAAAAAAATAAATTCGGAGCCCAGGTTCCTCTCGATCCGCTTAAGGGCGAGCCCTATGTGTGGGCTAAGATTACCGGCAAAACGCTGACCGTTAACGCCTTGTTGATCAATGACGACGGGGAGTATGAAATGCAGGTCTACGACCGCACGTTGACGGATCAGGGAATGGAGCTGAGATTTTCGCGAATCCGGAATGAAAAAATTCTAAAAACAATAACCGGATCCCTGAGAAGGATTAAAAACTAGCGGGTCAACTTTTTTCCGCGATTTGCTTCCTTCAACCAAACGTGATCCAGCGCGATCAAGACGTTAATTCATATCATCGTCCATCTCCTTCATAGTCCGGCTACACACCAGTCGTTCTAAACCGTTATATTGGGAGTTAGATGAATATGAGAACCGTTAATAAAGCTTCTGGCATTACCATCGCCGCCGCCGCTGCCGCTCTGTTCGCCGCCGGCGCCATGACCGCCAT
>JAOUPW010000205.1 GCA_029879665.1 Rhodospirillales bacterium
TACCATTCAGGACAATCCTTTCCACAGAACATACCTGCACAACGTCTATGTGCGCTTCGCCCTGTCCTTTAGCAAATATGAAAACGCCAAATCGATCTTTATGAACGATCTCAACCAATCCCTGCCTGAAGGTCATGAACCGCTGACCCATCAGGATTTCAGAACCATCTTCAACGCCCTGTTGGGGGATGTGTTCCTGTCCGGGAAATCCGAACTGGACGGCCTGCTGCTGGATTACCAATACGGGCCCCGCACGGCACAAGGCCTCATCACCATCGCCGAAACTTTCGGCAGGGATTTGCAGGGATAGAATCTGGATAGGGATTAACCGATGCGTTCCCGCCTCAGGGAAATGCTCCGGTTTGCCTCAGCCCTTCGCCCAGCACCATGCCGGCGGCCACCGCCACGTTCAGCGACCGCATCTCCGGCACCATCGGGATACGGACGCGGGCATCGGCCAGGTCGTGAATTCGTCCGGGGACGCCGGCGCTTTCCCGGCCGACGATCAGGCCGTCCCCGGGGAGAAATTCGAAATCCGTGTAAGTTTGCCCGCCCGAAGTGGTCAACAACACCAGCCGTTCCACCGGCGGCGAAAGCCGCCTGCGAACGTCGAAAAACACGTCCCACGTCCCATGGCGTTGGATCCGGGCGTGGTCGAGATAATCCATTCCGGCGCGGCGGAACTGTTTGTCGCTGAAAACGAAACCACAGGGCTCGATGATGTCCACGGGCACGTTCAGGCAGGCCGCGGCCCGGATCATGGTGGCGGTATTCTGGGGGATATCAGGCTCGAAAATAATCAGGCGCATGGCCCGGGCACAAAAACATGGTTCATTGTAATCAGAAACCCCAAAATCAACAGGTAAAGACTGTATTTTAACCCTTTCCAAAGGAATGCTTTTGCATTATACCCTTCGGCCATTCCCGCCCCAGTTCGAATTCGAATCTTCAGGTTTTTTTTGAATTATTCCCTATATATGTTTGGCACCGCTCATCCAACCGGGTCCAGAAGAGGTATTTCATGAGTGATACGGCAACCCACGCACCGGGATCGACCAAAGACGGCGAAACCCGGCGAGATTTCCTGTTGATCGCCACCAGCACCGTCGGCGTGGTCGGCGCCGCCCTGGCTGCCTGGCCCTTTATCGATAGTATGAACCCGGCTGCGGATACGCTGGCGCTGTCGTCGACCGAGGTCGACCTGTCCCCCATCGAGGAAGGACAGTCGATCACCGTGGTCTGGCGCGGCAAGCCGGTCTTCATCCGTAAGCGCACCGACAAGGAGATCAAGGAGGCGCAAGCCGTTAAGCTTGAAGACCTGCCCGATCCCCAGGCGGACAAGGACCGGGTGAAGAAACCCGAATGGCTGGTCATGGTCGGGGTCTGCACCCATCTTGGCTGTATCCCCCTGGGCCAGAAAGTAGGCGAACCCAAGGGCGAATTCGGCGGCTGGTTCTGCCCCTGCCACGGATCGCACTACGACACCTCGGGACGCATCCGCAAAGGGCCGGCACCGGAAAACCTGTATATCCCGGACTACGCCTTCCTTGAAGACAACCGAATCAAGATCGGGTAAGGGGGAACATCATGAGCAACGCATTTATGAACAACCCGGTCATCAAGTGGATTGAATATCGCCTGCCGATCTTCAGCTTCATGGATGAATCCGTCGGATCGAAATATCCGACGCCGAAAAATCTGAATTACTGGTGGACCTTCGGCTCTCTGGCCGGGATCGTGCTGGTCATTATGATCGCCACCGGCATCATGCTGGCCATGCAGTACACGGCGCACACCGATTACGCCTTCGAGTCGGTGGAACGCATCATGCGCGACGTCAACTACGGCTGGCTGCTCCGTTATCTGCATATGAACGGCGGTTCCATGTTCTTTATTCTCGTCTATATCCACATGTTCCGGGGTCTTTATTTCGGATCCTACAAGGCGCCGCGCGAGCTTTTGTGGATTATCGGCGTTTTCATTATTCTCGCCATGATGGCGACCGCTTTCATGGGTTACGTGCTTCCCTGGGGTCAGATGAGCTTCTGGGGCGCGACCGTGATCACCAACCTGTTCTCCGCCGTGCCCCTGGTCGGCGAGTGGATCGTGCAATGGCTGTGGGGCGGCTTCTCGGTCGACAATCCGACGCTCAACCGCTTTTACGCCCTGCATTACCTGTTTCCGTTCGTCATCTTCGCCCTGGTATTCGTGCACCTGTGGGCGCTGCACGTTCATAAATCCAACAACCCGGTGGGCGTCGAGATCAAGGGTCCGCAGGATACCATTCCCTTTCATCCCTATTTCACCATCAAGGATATGGTCGGGTTCGGCGTCTTCATGATTTTCTTCTTGGGCTTTGTATTCTTCGCCCCGGATTTCTTCGGCGAGCCGGACAACTACATCAAGGCCAACCCCCTGGTGACGCCGGCGCACATCGTGCCGGAATGGTACTTCCTGCCCTTCTACGCCATTCTCCGGGCGTTCGATTTCAATATTCTGTTTCTCCCGGCCAAGCTTCTCGGCGTGATCGCCATGTTCATGTCGATCCTGATATTGCTGTTTTTGCCCTGGCTGGATACTTCCAAGGTGCGCTCAGCTCGTTACCGCCCCATCTACAAGCAGTTCTTCTGGTTGTTTTTTGTGGTCTGCATCCTGTTGGGAGTGGTCGGCGGAAAGCCGGCGGATCATTTGTTCTTCGGACTCATTCCCGCCATCTACGTAGGCAAAGCCGCCACCGCCTATTATTTCGCCCACTTCATCATCCTCACGCCGCTGATCGGCTGGCTGGAAAAACCGCGCCCGCTTCCCGACAGCATCAGCGCCGCGGTGACCAAAAGCGGCACTTCGGGACAAGGAGCCGGATCATGAAGAAATACATCCTCTCCGCCGTCCTGATGATGGCGATTTCATCGCAAACGGCCATGGCCTCTGAAGGGGCGGCGCTACCGAAACAGGACTGGTCCTTTTCCGGCGTCTTCGGCACCTTCGACCGTGCCGCCCTGCGCCGAGGGCTTCAGGTCTACCGGGAGGTCTGCGCCAGTTGCCACGGCTTGGATCTGGTCTCCTACCGCCACCTTCGGCAAGTCGACTTCAGCGAAGACGAAATCAAGGAGATCGCCGCCGCATACGAAGTCACCGACGGCCCCAACGAGGAAGGCGACATGTTTACGCGCCCGGCGCTTCCGTCGGACCGGTTCGCCAATCCCTTCGCCAACGCCAACGCGGCGCGGGCTTCCAACAACGGTGCCTTCCCGCCCGACCTCAGCCTGATGGTCAAGGCGCGCAAGGGGCACGCCGATTACCTGTACGCCGTTCTTACCGGCTACAAGGAAGAAGCGCCCGAGGGCGTCCAACTGATGGAAGGCATGAACTTCAACCAATACTTCCCCGGCAACCAGATCGCCATGCCGCCTCCGCTGTCCGAAGACGGCGTCGAATACGCCGACGGCACCAAGGCCACTGTCGCTCAAATGGCCAAGGACGTCACCGTCTTCCTCGCCTGGGCCGCCAGCCCGGAACTGGAAGAACGCAAGCGGCTGGGCATCAAGGTGTTGTTCTTCCTGATCGTGTTGACCGGAATGGTCTACGCCATCAAGCGCAAGATCTGGGCGGACCTTCACTAGGTAGTCAAATCTCCCGTAAAACGAAAAACGGCCCCGGGCAGCAAGAGATTGCAACAATTCCGGGGCCGTTTTTTTATCTCCGGCGTCAGAGCGGCGCTCTAATTATTCTTTGCGCCCTGGTTGACCCATCGCCGAAACAGGTCGATATCGCAACTGGTCAACCGTT
Organism: Rhodospirillales bacterium; assembly: GCA_029879665.1. GTDB lineage: Bacteria > Pseudomonadota > Alphaproteobacteria > Rhodospirillales > JAOUPW01 > JAOUPW01. The sequence goes on from JAOUPW010000205.1 coordinate 3,790, forward strand.
TTAGCTGGTGAGGCATCCGGATATTTTTGGCGCGGCCTTCAATCATGACGTTCAGGTTGCTCATAAAGGCGTCTCCGGGAACAACTACCGGACCAAAATTGGTGCCCTTCATCAGGCCCTCGTAGTTCCTTAGGTCCAGTCCGCTCTTTTCATATCCCTTGCCCCCCGGCACATGGCAGTCGATACATCGTCCTTTGATGATTGGGACGATATCATCCTTGAAGCTGATTTCTTCCGCCATCGCCGACGTCGACCCGGCTGCAGCCTGAAGCATCGTGGCAACAGCCGCGCCGCACAACGATAAGGCCAAGTGGTGAATGTTCGGCATCAGACGCTCCTTTCATAAAATTTTCGAGCGGATCATCCAATGAAAAATGGAACTCACTCGAAAGATGGAAAGAAAGCTTCTAGGTCTGCGTATCTTATCATACCTGGAACGGATACCCAAACACGGCGAAAGATTGATCGCCGTTGATCACAGGCGCCCCCGGGAGCTCCTCATGTGAATCGGAAAAAATCCGCTAGAGCATTTCCAGCTTTATCGGGATCGATGGAAATGCTCTATCCTATTGTTATTAAGCAAATACGTCATCGCGGATCGGATTGATCCGCTCGGGATTTGCTAATAGGGGCCGCAAGGGCGCCGGTTCAAGGGCCGGGAGTCTCAGCGTAGCGCCGCCGAGATATTGCCGCCGTCCACGGTCAGTACCGCCGCCGTCGTTTTGGGCGAAAGCGCAAGATCGACGAAGGCCCGGGCCACGTCTTCGGCATCCACCTCCACGCCCAGAAGGTTGCCGGACATGTAGTCCTTTTCACTCACCCCCCGGGCCTTGGAACGCGACTTGATCATGTCGCCGGTGAGCAAGCCCGACCGGATGCGGTCGGCGTTGACCGCGTTGGCGCGGATGCCGTCCTTGCCGTGATCCAAGGCGTACTGGCGCACCAGAAACAGCGTCGCCGCTTTCGGCAGGCCATAGGGCCCGAAATCGGCGCCCGGGTTGACCGCCTGCTTCGAGGTGTTGAACAGCAGGCAGCCGCCGGTGCCCTGGGCCCGCATGACGCGCACCGCGTTCTGGGCGACCGTTTGATGGGCGCAAAAATTG
>JAOUPW010000206.1 GCA_029879665.1 Rhodospirillales bacterium
CGCCACCCGGGCCCGGGTGGCGATCAGGTCGGCGTGGGTATCCATGCGCGCGCGCGTGGTGTCGTCGGCGTCTTTCAACAACAACGGAATCTTCGCCCCCGGCGGCACGTTCATTTCCGCGCGCACGGCGCGCACGGCGGTGATCAACCGCACCACCCAGTCCATTTCGGCGTTGGCGGCGGCGTCGATCAGGCCGGCGTCCAGCTCCGGCCAGGCGCCGGTGACCAGCGGGCCGTCGCGATCCGCCAGTTGTTCCCACAGTTCCTCGGTGATGAACGGCATGATGGGATGCAACAGGTGCAACAATTGATCCAGCGCCCAGGCGGTGGCGGCGCGGGTTTCCGCGCATGCCGCTGCGTCGTCGCCCTGGAACACCGGCTTGGCGAATTCCAGGTGCCAATCGCAAAAGGTGCCCCAGGTGAATTGGTACAACGCGCCGGCGGCGTCGTTAAACCGGTAATCGGCGAGCGCCCGTTCCACCGCGCCGGCGCATTCGGCGACCTTGCCGACCAGCCATTTGTTGAGCGTCAACGTGCACCCGGCCGGATCGAAGCCGGCCACCGGTTTGCATTCGTTCATTTCCGCAAACCGCGCCGCGTTCCACAGCTTGGTGCAGAAATTGCGGTACCCTTCGACCCGGGATTCGCTCATCTTCACGTCGCGGCCTTGCGCGGCGAAGGCGGTGAGCGTGAAGCGGAGCGCATCGGCGCCGAATTTGTCGATCAAATCCAGCGGGTCCATGACGTTGCCCTTGGATTTGGACATCTTCTGCCCTTTTTCATCGCGCACCAGGGCGTGGATGTAAACGGTATGGAACGGCACTTCTTCCATGAAGTGCAGGCCCATCATCATCATCCGCGCGACCCAGAAAAAGATGATGTCGAACCCGGTAACCAGAATATCGGTCGGGTAATAACGCGCCACTTCCGGCGCATCCGCCGGCCAGCCCAGGGTCGAGAACGGCCACAGCGCGGAGGAAAACCAGGTATCCAGCACGTCTTCGTCGCGCGTGAGTTCGGTTTTTTCGCCGTAATGTTTTTCCGCCGCCGCCAGGGCTTCGGCTTCGCTCAGTTCGACGAAGATTTCCCCGTCGGGGCCGAACCAGGCGGGGATCTGATGGCCCCACCAGATCTGGCGCGAAATGCACCAGGGCTGAATGTTGCGCATCCATTCGAAATAGGTTTTTTCCCATTGGGCGGGAACGAATTTGGTCCTGCCCTGTTCCACCGCGGCGATGGCGGGCCCGGCCAGCGCCGCCGCGTCGACGAACCACTGGTCCGTCAGCCACGGTTCGATCACCACGCCGGAACGGTCGCCGTAGGGGATCGTCATGGGGTTTTCCTCGACCTTTTCATAAAGGCCCAGGCCTTCCATTTCCTTGACGATGGCGTCGCGGGCCTCGAACCGGTCGAGCCCCCGGTAATGTTCCGGCGCGTTTTCGTTGAGCGCCGCGTTGCGGTCGAGCACGTTGATCATTTCCAGGCCGTGGCGGCGGCCGACCTCGAAATCGTTGAAATCGTGCGCCGGCGTGATCTTCACCGCGCCCGTGCCTTTTTCCGGATCGGCGTATTCGTCGGCGACGATGGGAATCGGGCGGTTGACGATGGGCAAAATACAGTTCTTGCCGACCAGGTCGGCGTAGCGTTCGTCATCGGGATGGACGGCGACGGCGGTGTCGCCCAGCATGGTTTCCGGCCGCGTCGTGCCGACGGTGATGAAACGGCCCGGCTCCCCTTCCACCGGGTATTTGAAATACCACATGTGGCCGGTGATTTCGCGCTGTTCCACTTCCAGGTCCGAAATCGCCGTGTGCAGCAGCGGGTCCCAGTTGACCAGCCGCTTGTCGCGGTAGATCAGGCCCTGTTTGCGCAACTCGACGAAGACCTTGGTGACCGCCGCGCTGAGGCCGTCGTCCATGGTGAACCGTTCACGGTTCCAATCGCAGGACGCGCCCAGGCGGCGGAGCTGACCGGTGATGGTGCCGCCCGATTCCGCCTTCCATTTCCAGACGCGTTCGATGAATTTTTCCCGGCCGAGATCGTGGCGGGTGAGCTTTTCGGCTTCCATCTGGCGTTCGACCACCATTTGCGTCGCGATGCCGGCATGGTCGGTGCCCGGTTGCCACAGCACATCGAGCCCGCGCATGCGCTGGTAGCGGATCAGGATGTCCTGCAGGGTGTTGTTGAGGGCATGGCCCATGTGCAGGCTGCCGGTGACGTTGGGCGGCGGAATGACGATGGTATAGGTTTCGGCGTCCGGACGGGTGCCGCAGGCGAAGGCGCCGCTTTCTTCCCACCGGCGATAATGTTTGTCCTCGACCTCGGCGGGCCGATAGGTTTTGTCCAGCATCGCCGAACCGTCCTTAATAAATGATCCTAATAATAACCTGGGGATTATACCCGCCGGAAGTCAGGCGTGATATCCGTTTGGCGCCGGAATGTCTAGTCTTCCAGCCGTTCCGCACGGTTGATCATATGGTCAATTTCCTTTTTGACCAGCCGTTCGATCAGGTAGGGCAGGTTCTGGTCCAGCCATTCCCGCAGCAGGGGCCGGAGCATGCCGCGGACCATGTCTTCCAACGTCATGCCACGTTCGCCGACGGCGAGGTCGCGCTGGCTGAGAATGGCGCGGGCCAGTTCCGACAGCACATCGGTGGAGGCCTGGGCCGTCGGGATGGAGACCAGTTCGGGGCCGTCCGCGGGCGGCGCGATCATGTCCGCCGACAAATCCATGACTTCTTCCGGCTCGGGCTCGGGAGGCGGCGGGGGCGGCGGGGGCGGAGGCGGAGGCGGCGCCGGTTCGGGTTCGGGTTCGGCCTGTTCCATTTCGGCCATGGCCGCAGCCATGTCCATTTCTTCTTCGGGCTCGGGCTCGGGCTCGGGCTCCGCCTGTTCCATTTCGGCCATGGCCGCGGCCATGTCCATTTCTTCTTCCGGTTCCGGTTCGGGTTCGGGCGCGGGTTCGGGTTCCGGGGCAGGCGAAGCCGCCGCATCGCCTTCCTCTTCCTCGGAAAGAATTTTCCGGATCGAGGCGAGGATGTCCTCCATGGAGGGTTCCTGGCCGGCCGCGTTCTGTTGCCCGTCTTCTTCGCTCATGATCCGTTTTCTTCGCTCAAGTGTTTATTCTTCCGCCGGTTAAGTCCTGACCGGGGCCGGACCGGCACAGTGTCCCGACTTTCCGCGCCAATTTCAAGGTTTTAGGTTATTTTCCCCCGACGCCCCCCATGGATCCGCCATCGCCGCTGCTGCGGCCTCCGAACCATTTGTTTCTGACTTCCTGATAATGGACTGTTGGATCGTAGAAATCCACCGCAAGCTTCAGATCGGCGGCGGTCAGGGCGCCCACGGCTTCCAAAAGCGTGTATCCGGCGACAATCTGGTCCCTTTCCGCCCGCACCAGGTTGACGCTGGCGTCCAGGCGCTCCTGTTCCGCATCCAGCACATCCAGGACCGTCCTGGAGCCGACTTCGGCCTCCCGCCGCACCCCTTCCAGGGCCGTTTCCGAAGCCCGAATCTGGGTTCTGAACGAAACCACCCGGGCCCGCGCCGTTTCCAGGGCCCGCCAGGCCCGGGTCGACGATTCGACCGCGTTCCGGCGCGCCTGAATGGCCTTCTGCAGGGTTTTGCTGACCGTCTGGCGGGCTTCGCGCAGGCGGGAATAGACCGAGCCGGACTGATAAAGCGGCACGTCCAGGGACAATTTGGCCGAGTAGGAACTGATGCGGGTGTGTTCACCGCCCGAATCGAAGCTGCGGCTGGCTTCGGCGGACAGGTTGAGCGACGGCAGCAATTCGCCCCATACCAGGTCCACCTTGTCGCGCGCCGCCAGTTCATCATATTCGGCTTTGGCCAAGGTCGGGTTATTCGATTCCGCCTCCTTGATCGCGGCTTCCAGAGAAGTCGGCAAATTGGCGGGCAACTGCGGCGTCACCGGGTTATTCGACGGCTCACCGATCACATTTATATAGGTCGCCCGCGAGGCCGCAAGATTGCCTTCCGCCTGGATTCTGTCAGCGGTGGCCCGCGCAAGCCGGGCCTCGGCCTGGTGAACGTCGGTACGGGTGATTTCGCCCACCTGAAACCGGTCGCGGGCGGCTTCGAGCTGGCGCCTCAGCACCTGTTCGTTGCCGACGTTGAGATTGAGCACCGCCTGATCGCGGTTGACGGCCATGAAAGCTTCCACCGCGTCGAGAAGGACCCCCTGCTCCACGCTCTTGAGGGCGGCCCGGCTGCCGAGCACGGTGTTTTCCGCCTGGCGGGTTTGGGCCAGGGTGCGCCCGCCCCGGTACAACGGCTGAGAGAGCGAAATTCCGGCTGAACGGGGATCGCGGTGCTGTCCCCGGTTGGTTCCCGTGGCAGTATTGTTGCGCACGGCGGCGGTCCCGACATCCCCATCTGCGCTTAGTTTGGGACGCCAATTGGACAGGGCCTGGGAAACCCCTTCGTCGGTGGCGCGAAGGCTTGCGCGTTCGGCCTCAAGGGTCGGATTGCGGGTGTAGGCGGCGGCCAGGGCTTGTTCGAGGGTCTGACTGTAGGCAAGGCCGGCAAACGAGGTCGCCGCGCCAACAAAGGCCAAAACGGCCGGAAGCCGCAATTTCATAGATCGTCTCCCTGAAAAAAACTTTCCGGCAGTCTAGCCGCGTCAAGAACCCGAGGCAATTAAATCAGGGCGTTGGCATATAGGGATTCGGCGCGCGCCGGACGCCCCGGCCCCGGCCCTGCCGGGAACAAGAAACGAAAAGCGGCCCCGGTTTTACCTGAGTTAAAATACAAACGATGAGGAAGCCGCGAATCCGGGCAGGGCTGGTGTTCCGCATTCGAAAAGATCCCCGACCGACAAAATGCCATCCTGCCGGGTCATGAGCACGCCCTTGCCTAACCTCCTCCG
>JAOUPW010000207.1 GCA_029879665.1 Rhodospirillales bacterium
CTGACCCTGGCGTTTCCGCATCTGTTGAAATAACACGCCTAGTGTGGACGGTGCCGACCCAACCTGGGGTAGGGGCCGCAAAATTCCAGATGTGAATATTGAATATTTGACTTATCCATTAAACTATCCCGTCCTGATATCGTATCCTGCAAAGGTCGGGGATTTTGAAAACGTTATGTCTTGTACTCTTTTCGTCCCGGGCATTTCCGTATCATTTTGGCCGGTATTGTTGTGAAGGAATAACCAGATGAAAATTTGTCTCGCCGGCGAAGGCGCCATGGGCGTCAACCACATGAAATCTCTGAAGACGGTTAAGGATGTCGAAGTCGTATCCGTGGCCGGCGGAATCCAGGATGATGTGGAAAAATTCGCCAAGGAATGGAATGTCCCGCATTTTTCGCTCGATCTTGAAGAATGCCTGGACCGCCCGGAAATCGAAGCCGTGATTCTGGCGACGCCGACCAATTTGCATACGGAACACGCCTGTCTGGCGCTGTCCAAAGGCAAGCACGTATTGCTGGAAATCCCCATGGGGTTGACCCTTGCAGATTCCGAACGCGTCGCCGAAGCGGCTAAGTCGTCGGGCAAGACCTGCATGATCGCCCATACCCGCCGGTTTTCGCCGCCCCACAGCAGTTTGCGCCGGCGCATCCAGGAAGGATCGTTTCATTTGCATCATTTTGTGGTCGAAACTTATTTCTTCCGCCGCACCAACCTCAACATGTTTGGCAAGCCCCGCACTTGGGTCGATTGTCTGCTTTGGCACCATGCCTGCCATTCAGTCGATCTGATCCAGTGGATTCTGGGCGACCCGGATATGGAAGTCTGGGGCCAGAAGGGTCCGGATCATCCTGAACTGGGAATTCCCATGGATATGTCCATCGGCATGCGTTCGAAGAAAGGGCCTTTGGTTACCATGGCCCTGTCGTTCAATAACAAGGGCCCCTTCGGCGGTTTTTACCGTTATATCGGCGAGGAAGAAACCTATAAGATTTTCCGCGATGAAATGACCGACAGCGAAGGTAAGGATGTCTCCCCCGGCGGTGCCGCCTTCGAAATTCAGGATCAGGAATTCTTCAATGCGCTGCGTGAAGGGCGGCAACCGGAATCCAGCGTTGAAAGTTGCCTTCCGTCGATGGTGCTGTTGGACAGGATCGGAAAATCCATGGGGATGAGCTGATTATAAATTTGGGATGATGGAAGAATGAATGAAGGATCGACCAAAACTCCCGAACGCATCGCCTTCATCGGTTTTGGCGAAGCCGGACAGGCTCTGATCAAAGGCTGGCGGAGAGAGACGATATTTGCCGTCTGCGCCTATGACATCAAGACCGACGACACGGCACAGAAAGACGCCAAGCTGAAAGATTACCTTCAGTATGACGTTACCCCGGCCCTGTCGGCGGTGGAGGCGGTTTCCGATGCCGATATCATCATTTCTGCGGTCACGGCAGATGCTATCCTGGATGCCGCCTTCAGCGCCGTACCGGCACTCAAACCCGGCCAGCTTTACCTGGACATCAATTCGGCGGCGCCGTCGCGCAAGCGGGAGGCTTCCGAAAAAGTTGGCGCCATGGGCGCAAAATATGTGGACGTTGCGGTGATGGCGCCGGTGCATCCCAAGCTTCATAAGGTTCCGCTACTGATCGGCGGCCCGGGAGCAGAGGACGTGGTACCTTTTTTCGAACGCTTGAACATGGATTTCGAGGTGGTTTCCGATGAGGTCGGTCCCGCTTCCACGGTCAAGATGGTGCGTAGCGTCATGATTAAGGGCATGGAAAGCCTTACTTTGGAATGCCTGCTGGCGGCGGTCGCCTCCGGTATCGACGGCCGAATTCTTGACTCGCTGGAAAAAAGCTTTCCCGGCATGGACTGGAACGAACGTGTCAGCTACATGTTCGAAAGAGTAGCTAGACACGGCAGTCGCCGCGCCGCAGAAATGCGCGAAGTTGCCCGTACCATGGAGGATCTTGGCATCGGTGGCACCATGGCGTTGGCGACGTCGGAACGCCAGCAACGGATTGCCGACATGGAGTTGTTCCGAGAATTCCCGGATGGCATCCCTCGCGATTACCGGACTTTGGCGAAGGTGATACTGGGCCATATGGAACACGGCTGATAGATCGATTATTTTTTATTCATGAGGACTCGGATATGTTGATGAATCCAAAAACACGACAAACCGCGATACCGTGTGTACTCATGCGCGGTGGAACTTCCAAGGGTCCGTTCTTTCTCAATACCGACCTGCCCAAAGATGTTGAAACCCGCGATAAGGTTCTCTTGGCGGCCCTGGGATCTCCCGACGTGCGCCAGATTGACGGTGTCGGCGGCGCCGATCCGCTGACTTCCAAGGTTGCCATCGTCGGGCCGTCGGACATGGATGGCGTTGATATCGATTTTTTGTTTGCTCAGGTCTCTGTCGACAAGGCTTTGGTAGATACCTCGCCAAATTGCGGCAACATGCTTTCCGGCGTCGGTCCGTTCGCCATTGAACAAGGGTTGATCGCGGCGAAGGACGGGGAAACGGTGGTGCGCATCCGTACCATCAATACCGGCATGATCGCGGAAGCCACCATCCAGACTCCCGGCGGTGCCGTCAACTATGACGGCGACGCACGCATCGACGGCGTTCCGGGAACGGCGGCTCCGGTGACGATCAATTTCCTTGATGTTGCCGGATCTGTCTGCGCTTCTCTGCTGCCCACCGGCAACGCGGTGGATATGGTGGACGGCATCGAGATCACCTGCATCGATAACGGCATGCCGGTGGTGGTGCTGAGCGCGGAAGCGGTCGGGCTTACGGGGTATGAAAGCCGCGACGAGCTTAACGCCGACAACGAACTCAAGGCCCGGCTTGAAAAAATCCGCCTTCCGGCGGGAAAGTTGATGGGGCTGGGCGATGTGCGTGACCGGGTGGTTCCGAAGGTGACTCTGGTGGCGCCGCCCCGGGCCGGCGGGACCATCTGCACCCGGACCTTCATTCCCCATGTCTGTCATGCCTCCATTGGAGTATTGGGCGCGGTTTCAGTGGCGACCGCCTGCGTGTTGCCGGGAACGCCCGGCAACCGGCTGGCGCAACTGCCCGAAGGCTCGCCCTTGCCAGTCACGGTTGAACATCCGAGTGGCGAATTTACCATCGAGCTGGAGGTGGATTTTTCCGGCAAGGTACCGGATGTGCGCCGCGCTGCGCTGCTGCGGACGGCACGTAAGCTTTTTGCCGGTGAAGTCTACATTCCCGGCGAAATCTGGGATGGCGTCCGGGATTAGGACGCGGCGCTATTACCGTGGGTTTCCGGAAAAAATTACGGCTTAGTTTGATTGTCGGGTGTTCATCGGATATATCTACGCTTCTCACATAAAGCCGGATTCTAGGCAAAAATGACCCAAAAGGTACCCGAAAAAACCCGCCACCCGGCGTGGCCCGTGGCGGCTCTGATTTCGATCATTTGCATGCTCTGGTCGGTGGAACTTCCCCGGCATCTGGGGTTTGCGATTCATAACGAGCAGTTTCTCGCTCCCGTGCTGGGAATGAGTATTGCCGTCTGTTTTCTCTTTGTCCGCGTCAATGGCTCGGAAAGCGCCAGGATTCCATGGTACGACATCGCGCTTGCGGCGCTGGGCTTTTTGACATTGTTTTACGTTGCGTTCAATTATTCACGGCTTCTTGATTCTGTTTCCGAGAGAACGGTTGAGCATATAGTTGTCAGTGGGATCACGGTTCTTCTTGTTCTCGAAGGATTGCGGCGTGCCGTCGGCTGGTTCATGTTTTCTCTGATTTTTATTTTTATCGTTTACGCCTTGTTTGCACATATGATTCCCGGCGACCTGCAGGGCCGGAACGTACCCCTTGACCATCTTTTTCTGTATCTTGGCTTTGATCCAAGTGCGGTCTTCGGTTCACCCCTGAACGTTGCGGCGACAGTGGTCGTCCTCTTTATTTTCATGGGACGGATTTTGTTCAAGGCGGGTGGCGGTGAATTTTTCACGAACCTTGCGATGGCAACCATGGGCCGCACTCGGGGCGGTTCAGCGAAAATCGCGGTTTCGGCGTCTGCCATGTTCGGTTCCATATCCGGTAGCGCCGTTGCCAATGTGGTGACGACGGGAATGATTACCATTCCGATGATGCGCCGCGGCGGTTATACCGCGGTCAATGCGGGGGCCGTTGAATCGGTCGCCTCCACTGGAGGCCAGTTGACGCCTCCGATTATGGGCGCGGCGGCGTTTCTGATGGCCGAATTTCTCGAGATTCCATATGCGGAGATCGTTATTGCGGCGATCGTGCCCGCATTCCTCTATTATCTTGCCCTCTTCGTTCAGGTTGACCTGATTGCCGCTCGTGACAAGCTGGCTTCGGTCGACGAGGAAGTGCCGAGGACGCGCGATGTCTTGCGAGAAGGATGGCACTTATTGGTTCCGTTTGTTGTTCTTCTTTATGCAATATTCGAATTGAATCTGCCTCCGGTTGAGGCGTCTCTGTATTCAATTCTGTCCATTATCGTCTTCGGTTTCTTTAAACCCTACCGGGGTCAAAAACTGAATCTGGAAAATATGGCTTCGGTGCTTTGGGAAACGGGATTCGGGACCTTCCGCCTGATCTTAATTGTCGCCGCCGCCGGCTTCGTAATCGGTGTGCTCAATATCACCGGGCTCGGCTTCGCTCTGACCCTTTTTCTGGTCAATCTGGCGGGTTCTAATATTTTCGGGATTCTGGCCATTTCAGCAGTTATCTGCATCATTCTGGGCATGGGGATGCCGACCTCCGGAGTGTACGTCCTGCTGGCGGCCCTGGTGGCGTCGGCGATCGTCGAGTCGGGGGTGGAACCGCTGGCGGCGCATATGTTCATTCTATATTTCGGGATGTTATCCATGGTG
>JAOUPW010000208.1 GCA_029879665.1 Rhodospirillales bacterium
CCGGCGGCACGGACCATGGACACTCCCCTATTCTCACGAGTGCCATAATAGCACCATGAAGACGGGAAGGCCAAATTGAGTCCGGAACTCGCCCGATCTTAAGCCCCCAACTTCTCCTTTGCTTCCCGGCGGCGGGCATGAAGGATGGGCTCGGTATAGCCGCTGGGCTGCTGGCGCCCTTTGAACACCAGGTCACACGCCGCCTGAAAGGCGATGCTGTCGTCGAAGTTGGGCGCCATATTCCGGTAGGCAGGATCGCCCGCATTCTGGCCGTCGACCACGGCGGCCATGCGCTTGAGCGTTTCCATCACCTGGCCTTCCGTACAAATGCCGTGATGCAGCCAGTTGGCCAGATGCTGGCTGGAAATGCGCAAGGTGGCGCGGTCTTCCATCAGGCCCACATTGTTGATGTCCGGCACCTTGGAACAGCCGACGCCCTGTTCGACCCAGCGCACCACATAGCCCAAAATGCCCTGGGCGTTGTTGTCCAGTTCGTTCTGGATTTCTTCCGGCGATAGATTCTTGCCGCCCAGCAGCGGCACCGTCAGGATCTTGTCCAGATCGGCGCGGGGCCTTTTCGCAAGTTCCGTCTGCACGTCGGCGACATTGACCGCATGATAGTGCATGGCATGCAGGGTCGCCGCCGTCGGCGACGGCACCCAGGCGGTGTTGGCGCCGGCCTTGGGATGTCCGATCTTGGTCTTGACCATGTCCGCCATCAGGTCGGGCATGGCCCACATGCCCTTGCCGATCTGGGCGCGGCCCTTGAGCCCGGTTTCAAGCCCAATGTCCACGTTCCAGTCTTCGTAGGTGGAGATCCAGGGTTCGCCCTTGATGTCGTTTTTGCGCAAGAAGGGACCGGCTTCCATGGAAGTATGGATTTCATCACCGGTGCGATCGAGGAAGCCGGTGTTGATGAAGACCAGGCGTTCGCTGACGGCGCGGATGCATTCCTTGAGATTTACGGTGGTGCGCCGCTCTTCGTCCATGACCCCAATCTTCAGGGTGTTGCGGGCCATGCCGAGCACGTCCTCGACGCGACCGAACAGCTCGGCGGTGAGGGCCGCTTCTTCCGGGCCGTGCATCTTCGGCTTGACCACGTAGACGCTGCCGGCGCGGCTGTTGCGCAACTTGCCGGTGCCTTTGAGGTCATGCAACGCGATCAGGCTGGCGACCATGGCGTCGAGGAAGCCTTCCGGAATTTCGTTGCCGTCCTTGTCCAGCACCGCATCCGTGGTCATCAGGTGGCCGACGTGGCGAATCAGCAACAGGCTGCGGCCATGCAGGGTGAGACTGCCGCCGTCGGGCGCGGTGTAGGTGCGGTCCGGATTCAACTTGCGGGTCATGGGCTTGCCGCCCTTCTCGAAGGTGTCTTCGAGATCGCCCTTCATCAACCCCATCCAGTTGCGGTAGACTAGGGTCTTGTCTTCGGCGTCCACGGCGGCGATGGAATCTTCGCAGTCCTGGATGGTGGTCATGGCGGATTCAAGCACCACGTCCTTAACCCCCGCCGGATGGTCCTTGCCGATCAGGTGAGTGCGGTCCACCTGAATTTCCACATGCAGGCCGTTGTTCTTCAACAACACCGAGGTCGGTGAGTCGGCGCTGCCCACGTAGCCCGCGAACTGCTCCGGGCGCTTGAGGCCCGTGTCGCCGCCGGACGAAAGCGTGACCGACAATTGCTTTTTCCCGCCCGCGTCCTTGAGCGCATAACCGGTGGCGTCCTTGTGACTGCCGGAAGCCAGCGGCACGGATTCATCCAGAAAGTCCGCGGCATAATCGATGACTTTGGCGCCGCGCTTGGGGTTGTAGCCGCCGCTCATTTCGCAGCCGCCGTCTTCGGAAATGACGTCGGTGCCGTAGAGCGCGTCATACAGGCTGCCCCAGCGGGCATTGGCGGCATTCAGCGCATAACGGGCGTTCATCACCGGCACCACCAGTTGCGGTCCGGCGACGCTGGAAATTTCCGGATCCGTGTTTTCCGTGGTGATCTTGAAATCGCCGCCTTCGGGCAGCAGGTAGCCGATTTCCGTCAAAAAGGCCTTGTACTCGGCATGATCCAGAGGCTTGCCCTTGCGGGCCGTATGCCAGGCGTCGATTTGGGCCTGCAGCTGGTCGCGCTTTTTCAGCAACGCCCGGTTCTTCGGCGCAAGATCGTTGAGGATGGCCTCGAACCCAGCCCAGAAGGCGTTTACATCCACACCGGTGCCGGGGGCGGCTTCGGTTGCGATCATGTTATGGAGAACGGCGGCAACCTGAAGCCCGCCCTGCTGAATTCGATTCGTCATCTCAATTTGCCTCGTAATATATTTGATGCACTAACCCCGGACGGGGAAAATTCCGAAGGCGCAATATGGCCTACTCGAAGGAGAGGGTAAAGAGGCAGAACCCTTAAATTATTCAGCTCCGGAGCGTTAGATGGAGGTGTCGCCGGTATCCGCAACCGCAATTTCCCGCTCGAACGACATGGCCCGGAGGGCACTTTTCGTTGGCAGCCGGAAATTCACATAAATTGGGGCCGCACGCAGCCCCCGGCCGCCTCAATCGCCGGCAACAGGAAGATCAATCCAGAAGGTGCTTCCCTCGCCTACCTTGCTCTCGAAACCGACTTCACCCTCCATCCGTTCCGCCAACAGCTTGGCGATGGCAAGCCCTACGCCGGTGCCTTCCGTCATTGAATTCTCCTCACCAAGCCGGTTGAAGGGCTGGAAAATACTGGCGAAAAGATGCTTGGCTATTCCCTTGCCCGTGTCCGAAACACTGATTCGCAGCTTGCCCATCGCCGTACTGTGGCTGTCAATAACAACCGATCCCCCCTCCCGGTTATATTTGATTCCATTGGACAGGAAATTAAGCAATATCTGGATGAGTCGGGTCCGATCAGAACGGACCAGCGGAAAATTCCTGCCCCGGGTGTTGTCGATTAATTCGATATTGCGTTTTTCACCCAGGGTTTTCGCAATCGGCAGGCAATCGTTGAGAATCTCGCGTATTGAAAGATTCTGAATATTCAATGAAACCTTTCCGGATTCGATCCGCGCCAAATCAAGAATACCGTTGATAATATCCAGAAGGTGATTTCCCGCCCGATGGATGTGACCAATACATTCCATATGTTCCGGCGCAAGGGGGATGTTCATGTCGGTCTCAAGCAATTGGGAAAAACCGAGAATGGCATTCATCGGAGTTTTAAGGTCGTGACTCATTTGCGTAAGAAATCTGGATTTTTCCAGATTGGCTTCTTCGGCTGCGGCTTTAGCCTTTTTCAGGGCGCGCTCGGCCAACGCCAGCTCATTGCGTTGCTGAAGAATTTTCTGTTCCATGGCCGCAACCGAAGTTGCGTCCTGAACCAACAGAGCCAAGCCGTCATCCGAGGGACGTGCAGTGAGGTGTATGGAAAACACCTTTTGTCCATGTGATGTATCCGCCATAAAGCTGACATTCGGGAGAAGGAGCGATTCGCGTTTGCGGGATTTGATTTCCTCAAATTCATCGTCATATCCGATGAGAAAAGGGAAAACTTCAACTGCCGGACTGCCGACATCGATCCAGTCAACAAGAATTCCGTGGCTGTCAACGATGTTAAAATCCTTATCCAGCAACACCAAGCCCAGAATCCCTGTCTGATAAAGATTTTCCGTAGCATCGATAATCATATCGGATAACACGCTTGTCATGACAACATGTTCTCCGGCATCGGCTTGGAGTGTGACTGGGGGGCCACTTTCGGATTCCACATAATCAAGCGCCTATCTCTGTCACCCGGGCGGCCAAAGTCCTGAAGAGGGTCGGGACCTCCGTTCCTTCAGCGGCGCTGGTGTGCAGGACGGTGCCGCCAAATTCTTCAATTAAGGCATGTCCGTTTTCAACATTATCCCGATCCTCAACGAGGTCGATTTTGTTAAGTGCGAAAACGAGAGGTCTTCCTGGCAGCTCCTTGCTAAAAAAACGGGCGTTTTCTATCATATCCTCGATAACATCATCACGGGTAACGTCGCCGACGACCAACGCGCCGGCGGCACCACGCAGGTACGTCTTCAGCGTTTCCTCTCTGGTCGTGCTGCCTTCTATATCCCACAGGATCTCATTGATGGTAATCTCTCCGCCCTCGCGGGTCGGAATATGATCGGTAAATTTATAAATATTTACGCCCAGGGTCGCCTGATAGTCCGGAGAAAACTCGTTCAGGACATAACGTCGAACCAGAGATGTTTTGCCAACCGCAAACCCTCCGATGATGCATATCTTTTTATAGAGCATCGTTTGTTGCTTTTCCGAAAATAAAGATTTCAAACTCGACACGACGGTTGAGACTATCTTCCCCATCCAAGGGGCTCAACCGCTTCTCGGTAGAACGGCCGACAGCGATCAGACGGTCCCTGGCAACGCCAAAAGATGCCAAGGCTTCCAAAACAGCGTTCGCACGGGCGTAGGAAAGCGAATTATTGATCTTGGTGCTTCCTGTTGGGTCAGTATATCCAATAATTCGCACATGCACATCGGCCGGTGTGGTTTTGAACAATTCGGCGGCTTCCCGCAGATCACGGTCTGTCTGCTTGGGAAAGCGAAAATTGCTACCCTCTCCAAAAAGAACATAATGACGTTGCGTCCAGCCCTGAAGCCGCTCCAGGGGGGTGGGCCCCGCAGCTTCGACGTCGCCCAGTCGCTGTCCAAGGCCCTCGATTTTACCCATCGAATCGTCGAACCGGCCCCCAAGGGCATTAATTCGAGTCTCGATATTGCCTATCGCTCGTGAAACTTCAGCTCGGAGCTGGGCTTCATTTTCGCCAAGCCGCTTTAGCGCTTCCGTCGGCAAGATACCCACCCGGTACTCGACCGCAACTTCAGGAAGGGAAGCGCTAAAGCG
>JAOUPW010000209.1 GCA_029879665.1 Rhodospirillales bacterium
CGCGAATTAAATACGAGCAGATTGTAATAAGCTTTGATGCGGCGGGAAATGAAAACGAAAGCCGCGCCGATGTAAGTGAAATAGACGCGGGGGGAGAATCCGCAGCAATATCCGTGCGTAACCTAACCACTTTTAGCGACGGAGTTCCGGTTTTGAATGATATTTCATTGGAAATTCCAATGAACGTCCATACGGCCATCGTCGGCGAAACCGGCAGCGGGAAAAGTGCTTTGATTGAAGCCATAGCCGGCCTCTCCCCTTCCTATTCGGGATGGATCGGCATCGCAAATCATCCGATATCCTCGTTCCTGCCGGCAGCGCGGGCGAAAATGATATCTTATGTAGATAACGAACCGGCGTTCATGTCGGGCACAATAATGGAAAACCTGCTGTACGCGAAACAAGATCAAAGACAGGCGGCGGACTCCTCTGGAGCTGATATTGCACCTTACAACCTCCGCACTCTGAATGCGGTATTGCGCGCAACTTCCGCGTCAGGAATGGAAAAGGATCTTGTCGAATACGGGCTGCGTTCGAATTTCAATCCTAACAAACACCTGGCGTTGCACGAAAAGATACTTGCGGCCCGGGAAAAACTAAAATTACGTCAACGGGAGTTGGAAAAAATTCCGGTCATCGAACATCTGGAAATGGACCGGTTTACCGATTTCTCGACCATTTTTGAAAATCTGATTTTCGGAAAAGCTGCGATCAATGCTCCTGCGCGTTTTAAGCGGGATCTGGATCATTTTCTGTTTAATGTTTTGCGGAAAACAAAACTGGATAAGCGCTTTATGAAGCTCGGCTACGAAGTTGCGACAAAAATATTGCATTTCGATTCCGGAGAAGCCGCAGCTGATCGCTCTTCGGTAAATCTTGTGATGGATTCCGATGAACTGAATCGAATAAGGAGCATAGTAGCTTCGGCGCAAATAGACAGGATCGAATCCCTCGGCCGGGCCGATCAGCGCCGCCTTGTTCAGGTGGCTTATCGGGTGACCCCCGGCACCTCAACTGCGTTGATCATCAGTTCATCTTTCAAGGAAGGTGTTGTCGCTGCACGAAAACAAATAATGAGGGAAATGCCTAAAAAGCTTGGCTGTTATATCGAGTACTTTCGCGATGACGATGTTCATTCTTCGCTTTCATTAAGGGAAAATATTATATTCGGAAAAATTATGAATCAAAACGGCGGCGGGTTGGAACGTTTGGCTGTTTATTTGAACGATGTCATCGCGGAACTGGAGATGCAGGACGATGTGGCGCGAATTGGTCTAGACTTTCAGGCCGGCTTCAAGGCGTCGCTTCTTTCCAATGAACAGCGCCAAAGGTTGGCGATCGCTCGCGGGCTCGTCAATCAATCCCGGATGTTGATCCTTAATGATGCAATATCGCTTTTCGATTATGCCGATCAGTTGAAAATGATTGAAAATATTTGCCGGGAACGCCAGGGCCAAGGCGTGCTTTGGGCATTGCAGAATCCTCGCCTGGGCAAGAATTTTGACCAGTTAATTACATTGTCTGCCGGAAAAGTTGTGAATTAGACGCTAATCTAATCGATAATATTTTTCTTTTTACTGCCGCTCTGGGTAAGCCACGATCCAGGGCGGTCTCTTTCCTTTTCCTTTTCCTTTTCCCGCCGAGGAAGGGGCGGGGAAAGTAGATCTTTACAACCCCTTGGCCCAGCCTTCCGGCAGGGTGCCGTCCCCTTGCGCGAGGCCAAGATAATAGATCCACAGCTTGGCGACGTGGCGCTCACGGTTAAAGCTGCCGCGCATGGCGGCAATTTCATCTTCGCTTAGCGGTTTTGCCCGGCCCATCATCAGGGTTCGGCTAAGCGCCTCGGCATTTTCTTCGAAATGCACGCCGTCGACCAGCAATGCCGGCACGCTTTCCGCCACCAGCACCGCGCCGTGGGCGCGCAACAGGCAGGCGGCGCCCTTGCCCAGGGTGGCGGCCAGATCCCGGCCTTGTTCGGGAGAGCTGATATGGCCCGGATCGGGGTGAACGGGAACGCCGTCGGCCCATCGGATCGCATGGTTTTTCACGGGAATCAGCGGCTGGTCTTCAAGCAGGGTGAACAGGGTCGCCGTTTCCGGATGGCAATGCAGCACCGCCTCAACATCCGGCCGCGCCTTCAGAATCGCCGTGTGGATAACCAGTTCACTGGGGGGCTTGGTATTCTTGGGGGCCTCGATAACGCCACCGTCAAGATCGACCACCAGCAGGTCCTCGGGAGAAAGCTCGGCGCGGCTGCGATCGAAACTTTGAATGAGCAGGCGATCGGTTCCCGGCAGACGGACCGAAACATGGCCGCTGTAGCCGAGGATGCCGTGGGCATGCAGCATGCGGGTACAGGCGGCCACCTGACGGCGCAGGATTTTCTCGGTGGTGTCGGTTTTCATAATTGCGATCTCCCATAAATCCATTCTATCCGGACGGATGCCAGAGCGCGAGGGAGGCTTCCGGGTAGCGCCCGCCCGCCGCCACGTCCTGCGGATAGGCTTCGTCAAGTCGGCCCAGGTCCTGGGCGGAAAGCTTGATTTCCAGGGCGCCCAGATTTTCTTCCAGGTGGGCGCGGGTTTTGCTCCCGGCGAAGGGAACCACCGGGCCGCCTTTGGCAAGCACCCAGGCGATAGCGATCTGCGCCAGGGTCGCCTTTTTTTCCGTCGCCAGTTCTTCTAAGGGGGTAAGGAGCGTTAGATTTTTTTCCAGGTTTTCCTTTTTAAACCGTGCGTGGTTCCGCCGGGTGTCGTCGTTGCCCCAGTCGGCATCGCGTACCGCACCGGTCAACAGACCCCGGGTCAGCGGCGCGTAGCCCATCATTCCCATTCCCAATTCCTCACAGAGGGGGATGTGTTCGGCTTCCGCGTCCCGGGAAAAAAGGGAATACTCCATTTGCAGGGAAACAAGCGGATGAACCTTGGCGGCGCGGCGGATCAGAGCGGGGCCGGCTTCGGAGAGTCCAAGGTACCGTATTTTTCCTTCTTCCTTGAGGCGCGCCATTTCGCCCACCGTGTCCTCGATGGCGACAGCCGGGTCGGGACGGGAAGGGCACCAGATGTCGATAACGTCAAAGCCGAACCGCGCCAGGCTTTCCTCGCAATCCCGGCGCACGGTTTCCGGCGATGAACTGGACCCGATGGGCTTGCCCGAAGCATCCCGGCGGGTGCCGAATTTTGAATGGATGATGATCTTGTCGCGGCTGCCCTTGACGGCTTTGCCGATCAGTTCCTGATTGTGACCGGAGCCGTAGCTGGCCGAGGTGTCGAGGAAGTTGACGCCAAGCTCGATGGCGCGCTGGATCGTGGCGATCGATTCCTTGTCGTCGGACGGCCCATAAACGCCGGACATGCCCATGCATCCCAGCCCGATGGCCGAGACATGCAGAGAACTGTTGCCGAAATTCCGGTACTTCATATGGGCATTTATCCGTTCGCACAGGAAGATTGCCGTCAGCGGGGCTGAATCGTAGGGTTTCACGCTCCGGGCGGCAACGGTTTCGTCAATTACCTGAAAAACCGTAACGTTAATGGGAATTTGCCCGGTTGCGGGGGCCAGCGGGTGTACGCCATAGTGGGTGGGTTTTGTTTGTTTGGAATATGCAGGGAATATCATGCGACTATGCCGGTTTAATGACGATAGATTGGGTGCCGTGAATGGCGATACGGTCGTCGACGTGTCCGCCGTGCTCGAGTTCCTGCCTGCTTCAGTGTGGCCGCATCCTCACGGGGACGCGGTCATAACCCATCTGGATAAACTGCGCCCGCGAATATCAGAACTATTGAAACAGGGAGATGCCCTTCCCCTTGGCGGCGTTATGTTGAAATCCCCCATCGCCAACCCCGGTAAAATTATCGGTGCGCCGGTGAATTACAAAGCCCACCTGGAAGAAACAAACCTGGATAAAGATGTCATGCCGGGGCAGACCATTCACCCGATTGAAGACATCGGACTTTTTCTCAAAGCGACGTCGTCGCTGGCCGGGCCAGGCGAAGGCATTGAGATCAATTTTCCGAACCGGCGCACCGATCATGAGGCTGAAGTCGTGGTGGTGATCGGCAAGCAAGGCCGGAATCTACGGGAAGAAGAAGCCCTCGATCATATCGCCGGGTATTGTCTCGGCCTCGACATGTCCCTTCGCGGCCGCGAAGACCGCGGTTTCCGAAAATCCTGCGATACCTATGCGGTGCTGGGGCCGTGGCTGACCACCGCCGAACACGTGCCCGATCCTGCCGACATTCCTTTCTCGCTGACCGTCAATGGCGAAACGCGGCAGAAATCAAATACGCGGCAGCTGATTCTTTCAATCGCCAAGTTGATCGTCATGGCCTCGGCTTATTACACCCTTTATCCCGGCGATGTGATCATGACAGGAACGCCTGAGGGAATTTCACCAGTGATGCCCGGGGATGTGATTGCCGTGGAAAGTCCGTTGCTGGGGCGGTTTGAATCATCCGTCAGAGAATCGGTTACGTCCGGCCCGCCTTATTAACATAACTGAAGATGATCGACGCCCCGATGATCACC
Source organism: Rhodospirillales bacterium (assembly GCA_029879665.1). Taxonomy (GTDB): domain Bacteria; phylum Pseudomonadota; class Alphaproteobacteria; order Rhodospirillales; family JAOUPW01; genus JAOUPW01. The sequence continues at coordinate 4,531 of JAOUPW010000209.1, forward strand.
ATCATCACCCGGAACAGGTGGTGCAGGGCGACGTAGGCAACGTCGATATCGAGGACCAGGGCGATGACATTCATTTCCGCCTGGCCGCCGGGCGCATAGGCGAGCAGGACGGCCATCGGATCGACCGAGGTCAGGACGTAAACCAGCACCGTGAAGGCGGCGGAAATGGCCAGCAGGACGAGCATAAATCCCAGCGACAATCCAACCACTTTGACGATTTGACGGATGGTGCTTCCCTGATACTGGCATCCCACATAGATTCCGATGAACAGCTGCGCCATGTTGATCAGCAACATGGGCGGCTTGGCTTCGGTGATGCCGGCG
>JAOUPW010000210.1 GCA_029879665.1 Rhodospirillales bacterium
AATCCGACAAGGAAGGCCGATACGGCGAAACCGACAAGATATCCGCCCGTGGGCCCCATCATGTAAGCCAGTCCTATCCCTTTTTCCGGCGTTCCCGCGAATACCGGCATGCCGAAGGCCCCTTCCGCCAGATACAGGAGTACAGTTGCAAGGCCTAGACGTGGGCCATAGGCCATGCCGATCACCAACACCGCAAAGGTTTGCATGGTCATGGGGACCGGCCAAAAGGGAATACTGATCTTCGCCGACAATATCAAAAGCAGCGACCCCGCAACGGCCAGCGCCCCTTGACGATACACTCCCAACCTTTTCCGGGCGGGCCAAAGGGCGGCAATCAGGGTTGGCTGGGTCGTGGTCATGGTGCTGGTTGACATGGTCGTATCCTTCATCACATCTGTCTTACAGTTGGCATCTATTTCCTAGCAGGACCGAAACCTCAAGTAAATCGGTTCGATTTCGGAAACCCCTTGAAAGGCTTGCGCCCGGCCTGGCCGCGTTTTCCAATCCAGTCCTTGATACGGGTCTGTACATGCTCGCCCCGTCCCGTGTGCCAGATAAGCCCTTTCTTGCGGTTAAAGGTGGTCACATCCCGTAAATGGCCATTGCTGTACCTTTGCATGATGACCCCCCTTCCCCGGGCCATAAGCGGCAGTTCTTCCATGGGAAATAAAAGCAGGCGGTTGTTGGTTCCGGTAACGGCAATAAAATCATCCCCCTCCTCCACGACCGCGACCGCAGCGGCCTCTTCATCGGAACCGAGGTTCAATACCTGTTTGCCGGCCTTGGTCTGGGCCACGACATCATCCTCTTCAACCACGAAGCCTCTTCCCTGGTCTGAGGCCACCAGCAGCCAGCGGCCGCCTTCGTGAAGAAACATGCCAATCAAATCGTGGCCGTCCGTAAGGTCGATCATCAGTCGTAAAGGTTCGCCATGACCGCGGCCGCCGGGCAATTTATCGCAGCCCAGGGTATAGAAACGGCCATTGGTGCCAAAAACCAGAAGCTTGTCCGTGGTCTGGGCATGGATAACAAATTTCCCACGATCCCCTTCCTTGTATTTCACCTCATTCGGAGATTCGATATGACCCTTGATGGTGCGTATCCATCCCTTTTCCGAGCAGACCACGGTAATCGGTTCTTTTTCAATCATCGCCTCCAACGGGACCACCACGACCGATGGCGCATCTCCGATTTCGGTGCGCCGCCGACCGAGTTCCGTTTTCGGTCCAAATTCATTCTTTATTTCAGAAATTTCATCGGTGATTACGCCCCAGCGCCTTTTCTCATCGCGAAGCAGCCCCTTGAGAGATTTTTGCTCGCGAGTAAGGTCGTCGTTTTCCCGCTTGATTTCCTTTTCTTCGAGCTTGCGCAATTGCCTGAGGCGCATATTGAGGATGGCTTCAGCCTGATTATCCGTGAGTTTAAATGTTTTCCTAAGTTTTGGCTTAGGTTCATCTTCGTTGCGTATGATGTAAATAATCTGATCCAAATTAAGGTACGCAATGAGAAGGCCCGCAAGAATTTCCAGGCGATTTTCGATTTTATCGAGACGGTATTTGGTGCGACGCTTAAGAACTTCATGGCGATGGTCGAGAAATGACAATAAAATTTCCCTTAAGCCCATAACGCCGGGGGTGTTTCCCTTATCCAACACGTTCATGTTAAGGGCAAACCGTGTTTCCATATCCGTAAGACGGAACATGTGTTCCATCAGCATCTCCGGCTCGACCAATCGGTTGCGGGGCTCAAGAACAATGCGAAGATCCGAACTGGATTCATCCAGAATATCCGCCAACAGCGGCAATTTCTTTTGATTCATCAATTCGGCGATTTTTTCGATCAAGCGCGCCTTATGAATGTGATATGGAATTTCCGTAACCACGATTTGATATAGACCATGACTAAGTTTTTCCACTTCCCATTTGGCACGGATACGAAACCCACCGCGTCCTGTTCTATAAGCCTCCAACACGGCTTCGCGGGGTTCAACAAGAATGCCCCCTGTGGGAAAGTCCGGACCAGGAATGAATTCCACAAGCGTTTCCGTCCGCGCCTTGGGAAATTTAATAAGGTGAATGAGAGCGTTACAAATTTCACTCACATTGTGCGGCGGAATACTGGTTGCCATGCCTACAGCAATGCCGGCGGCTCCATTCGCCAACAGGTTGGGAAACCGTCCCGGCAGAACAATCGGTTCTGATTCTTCGCCATCATACGTGGTTCGAAAATCTACCGCGTCCTCATCTATTCCATCGAGTAAGGCCAACGCCACACTTGTCATGCGCGCTTCGGTGTAACGCATGGCGGCGGCATTATCGCCGTCGATATTTCCGAAATTCCCCTGCCCGTCCACCAGCGGATAACGCTGGGCGAAATCCTGAGCAAGACGTACTAGGGCATCATAAACGGCGACATCCCCATGGGGATGGTATTTGCCGATCACATCGCCAACGACACGAGCGCATTTCTTGTAACCGGACTTGGGATCCAGTTTCAATTGCCGCATGGCGTAGAGCAGTCGGCGATGAACAGGTTTAAGGCCGTCGCGCACATCGGGAAGCGACCGCGATACGATGGTTGATAGGGCGTAGGCCAGATAGCGATCGCCAAGCGCTTCGGCGAGATTAGTGTCCCGGATAACCCCGGCTGGGGCTGGTTTCGGCATGTCGTTCCCTAAGGTGAGTTTTGATCAGTAGCGAAATATAGTAGCTATTCCGTGGATATGGTCAATAACTAGTAGATATTCAACTGATCCTTAATCATTCACCTGGAAAAGCACAACGGGATAATTGCCGGCCCGGGGATGAACCACCAGCCCCCGATAGCCGGGAACCTGGGTCACGGTGCCGTTGGACGGCGCCTTCAGGGTCGTCTGCTCCAGGCGCCAAGCGGCCAGATCCACCTTGGCTTTGGCGATTTCTTTTTCGGCCTTAGCCTTTGCTAGTTCCGTTTGCGCCTTTTCCAATTCTTCACCAGAGGTCGCTAAATCGTCATAAAGCTGTTTGACCCGTGAAAGGTTTTCTTCGGCCCGCTTGAAAAATTCATTGGCAAGATTTTCCCGTGCATCGGCAACCTGCTTGCGGGCCCGAAGGGGCCGGGAATCAAGACGCGCCAAAGGGGCCCCTGCCCGAACCGCATCCCCCGACTTGACCATAATTTTATCGATAACACCACCGACCGCAAAACTAAGAGATTGTTCCACTGCCCATGCATTACCCGAAAAGATCAATATACTTGCGGCCAGGATCACTGCCACCCGATAGCCGCAAACGAATTTATTGCGCATCATTTTGTCCAAACCCACTGCCGTCCTTTGTTAGAACCCGGTCTTTTTCAACGCCAGGTTCAGTTCCAGTCAATTCAAAAAGATATTTTTCATCAAGCGCGCGAATATTCAGCTTTCCTTTTTCCGTTCTTAAGGCGGCGTTGCCTTCAAGAAGAAAAGATAACTTTACGACACTTATCAGAAAATCTCCCGTTGCACGTATTAATGACGCCTCTCCCGCGGTTTGATCGATCATTGCGGATCCAAGACTTAAACTGCGTTCCTGTTGATATATCTGCTGTTGCAGCATCAGATTTTTTTGTAAAAAATCCATATCCGCGCGGGCATAAATAATTCCCTGCCATGCGTTGTTAACTTTATGGACTGTTTCCGAGATTAGCTGACGAAGCCTAAAATCGGCATCAACTTTTTTAAATTTAACAAGCAGGTCGCTTGCTATCAAATTCGGCGGGGTGAATTTCATCGGCTGGGGCGGATCGGTCAATTCTTCCTTAAGCTTGATGCTTATGATTTCTTCAAGGTACAAACGCAACAAGGCATTGCGGCTTCGTTCCTTGTAATAAGCAAGGCGGGTCTTTTCGACCTTGCTTAATTTCTCGGAAACATCCACGGGGCTGGCGCGCCTCAGTTTTTGATTGTTTCGGGAACGGTTCCAGCGGACATAAGCAGAAGAATGCGCCTCATTTAAAGAACGCAGAACAAGTTCAGATTCATGAAGATCAAAATAGACCGCAAGAACTTTTATAAAAGCCGACTGATCAAGGGTTAATCCCGGTTCCTTTGACGCAATCCTGGAGATGGAAAATTCTCCGTTGAATTCAATATTCAAATCAAGCAGGGAAACGACGGCTTTAGGGGTCAGGGATTGGGCAAGTTCGTTCTTAATTTCTTGCAGGCTTTTCTTTTGAGCCTGAGCATGGGGTATGGAAAGAGCAATTGCCAATATAAGCAAAGCAAACACTCTGCCAAAAACAACTGCCGCACCTACCGGGAGTGATCGTGATCTGATCATTTAGCTTGATCCTGAAGATAGCGAAAGAAGGACTTGCCGCTTTTGTAGCCGCCTTCAACGACGTATTTACCCGCCAAGTAAAAACGTTCAACGTCCATGTACCCCGTAGTCTTGAGTACTTCTTTGCCTGTTTTGTCGAAAAAGATAAAAACCGGTGTCGCCCGGATGCGGATTTTTTTCGCCAGGTCACGTTCCCGCCCCTTGCTTCCGTCAGGCATGACGACTTCAAGGTTTCCCTTGATGTTGCTTTCGATCATGATGAAATGCTTGGAATAATAATCCATAACCTTCGGGTTGGGATGGACACGGGCGCGCATTTTGTCACAGTAAGGACAGCCAAGCTGATGGAAAAAAATGACCAGGTGTTTTCCCGCCGCCGCAGCTTCGGTAATTTCGGCCGGAATGTCATTATCCAGACTTTCCTGCCGGAATTCGGCATTTGCCCCCATCGGCATCAAAACCAATAGAACAGCGATCGCTCGTGGTAGAAAAGCCGCAGGAATTTTCATCAAATCCATAACCCAGATTGTTAAATGCCCCCCCCATTC
>JAOUPW010000211.1 GCA_029879665.1 Rhodospirillales bacterium
CCCCCAGGCGCGCGAACTCGGCGCTCTCCAGGCCGGGGATGGTGCGGAAGATGCGTTTCTGTTCGCCGTAGGTCAGCTTGGTCTGAAACCCGACCATGTTGTAAAGGGTGCCGAGCGCGTTGTCCTGGCGCAGTTGCACGATGGCGGCGGGCTTCGTTCCGGGATCGTGGGGATTGGTCAGGCCCACCGGTTTCATGGGCCCGAAGGCCAGTGTCTTCGCGCCCCGTGCGGCCATCACCTCGATCGGCAGGCAGCCTTCGAAATAAGGCGTGTCCTTTTCCCAGTCGCGGAATTCGGTTTTCTCGCCCTGGAGCAGCTCGGCAATGAAGGCATCGTATTGTTCGAAATCGAGCGGACAGTTGACGTAATCCGATCCCGTTCCCTTATCGTAACGGGATTGGAACCAGGCCTTTTCGAAATCGATACTGTCCTTGTAAACGATGGGCGCAATGGCGTCGAAGAAAGCAAGCGCGTCTTCGCTGGTAAGCCGGTGAATGGCCTGGGCGAGATCCGGCGAGGTCAGCGGCCCGGTGGCGATGATCGTGGGGCCCCAGCCCTCCGGCGGCAGGCCGGCGACTTCTCCCCGTTCGAGGGTGACCAGCGGTTCGTTTTGCAGTGCGGCGCTGACGGCGGCGGCGAAGGCATTCCGGTCCACGGCCAAGGCGCCGCCGGCGGGCACTTTGTGGATATCCGCCATGGCCAGAATGAGCGAGCCGCAACGGCGCATTTCCTCGTGCAGCAGGCCGACGGCGTTGGCTTCGGCGTCGTCGGAACGAAAGGAATTGGAACACACCAGTTCGGCGAGATCGGCGGTCTGGTGGGCGTCGGTGCTCCGTTCCGGGCGCATTTCATGCAACACTACGGGCATGCCCCGCCGGGCCAGCTGCCAGGCGGCTTCGGCGCCGGCGAGGCCGCCGCCGATAACGTGTACGGGCTTTTCCGGGGGTGCGGATGTTTCGTTCATGGGCGAACAGATAGACGCTTGTGCCATCAGGCGCAAGCACGGGCGCTTGACAGGACAGCCCGGCCCCGGTACGTCCAACCCTCTTTTTCGCTGATCGCCCGAAGGAGCACACCCCATGGAAGCCTTGGCTCAAACTCCCCCCCAGATCCCGAATTCGGCCCCAACTGCGGCCACCACCGCGGTCCCAACTCCGGTTCCCGGTGGGGCGGCGGGCGATGCCGCGCCGCCGGCGCCGGCTCCGTTCGATCCCGTCCTGTTTGCCGCGCTGATGGTCTCCATGTTCCTGATCATGCGTTACGTGCCGCGGCTGATGGCGGGGGTGCCGTTCGTCGACCCCGGGGTCCTGAAACGGTTCATGGACGATGGCAAGGATCATCTGGTCATTGACGTGCGCGGCGAAGGAGAATTCAACGGCCGCATGGGCCATGTGCCGGGCTCGCTCAATCTGCCGCTGCCGGAACTCCGCAGGCGGCTGGCCGAACTCGGTGACGCCCTGAATCCTTACAAGAGCGCCCAGGTGTTCATCATCTGCCGCACCTCCAACCGGTCCGCCAACGCCGCGCGGGTGTTGAAAAAAGCGGGTTTCACCAACCTGGCGGTGGTCACCGGCGGCATGGCGCGCTGGAAACGGGCCAAGCTGCCGGTCGAAGGCCAGGGGTAAGCGTTATTTTTTCTCGAGGCCGAGGGATTTCTTGATGATCCCGGTTTGGTGTTCAACCAGGAAATTACGTACCGGCGCGGGCAGGGTGATCAGATCGGCGGCATCCATGCGGCGGGTATTGACGTAGGTGCCTTTCCACATCAACTGCTCCTTGAACAGCAGGGTGACACCGCCGTCATAAATAACGAGATGAACGCTGAACGCGCCGACGGTAAGGGCGGCGCCGAGCAGGGTGTAGAACAGACGGGTGCGGAGGAATTTCATGTTCGGGCCGAGTCCTTCCCGTGGGATGCGTGAGTAACTTACAATATCATAGCGTAAGTGACTTACAGCGGTAGGGGAAAATGCAATTGTTTAGGAAGGTGCGGGGCATGAAGCACTACGCCCGTTTCTTCCGCTTCCGCGTCTTGAAATAAGGCTTGAGGTATTGCCCGGTGTAGCTTTCCTTCACCTGGGCAACGTCTTCAGGTGTGCCTTGGGCGACCACGCGGCCGCCCTTGTCGCCGCCCTCGGCCCCGAGGGCGATGATCCAGTCGGCGGTCTTGATCACTTCCAGGTTATGCTCGATCACGATCACCGTGTTGCCTTGGTCCACCAGGGCGTGCAGCACTTCCAGCAATTTTTCCACGTCGGCGAAGTGCAGGCCGGTAGTCGGTTCGTCGAGAATATATAAAGTCTTGCCGGTGGCGCGGCGGCTCAGTTCCTTGGCGAGTTTCACCCGCTGCGCCTCGCCGCCCGACAACGTCGTCGCCTGCTGACCCAGGTGAATGTAATCCAATCCGACCCGGGTGAGGGTTTCCATCTTGTCGCGCACGGCGGGCACCGCCTTGAAGAAGGTGCGGGCTTCTTCCACGGTCATGTCCAGCACTTCGGCGATGGATTTTCCGCGGAAATGAATTTCCATGGTTTCCCGGTTATAACGTCGGCCCTTGCATACGTCGCACTGCACGTAAACGTCGGGCAGAAAATGCATCTCGATCTTGATGACGCCGTCGCCCTGGCAGGCTTCGCACCGCCCGCCCTTGACGTTGAAGGAAAACCGCCCCGCCTTGTATCCCCGCTGCTTGGCTTCCGGCAGGGCCGCGAACCAATCGCGGATGGGGGTGAAGGCGCCGGTGTAGGTGGCCGGGTTGGAGCGCGGCGTGCGGCCGATGGGGCTTTGGTCGATGTCGACGATCTTGTCGATGAATTCAATGCCGGTCAGGTCGTCGTGTTCGCCCGGATGCAGGCGGCTGGCATTCAGGCGACGGGCGAGGGCCTTGTACAGCGTCTCCACCACCAAGGTGGATTTGCCGCCTCCCGATACCCCGGTGATGCAGGTGAAGGTGCCGAGGGGAAAATCCACGGTAAGGTTTTGCAGGTTGTTTTCCCTGGCGCCCTTGATGCGGATCTTCTGGCCTTTCTTGCCCGGGCGGCGATGGGCGGGCATCGGCACCTGTCGCAGGCCGGTCAGGTATTGCCCGGTTATGCTTTCGGGCGTGGCCATCACCTGCTTGGGCGTACCTTCGGCGATAACCCGGCCGCCATGAATGCCGGCGCCGAGCCCCATGTCGATGACGTAATCGGCGCTGAGAATGGCGTCTTCGTCGTGTTCGACCACAATGACGGTATTGCCCAGGTCGCGCAGCCGCATCAGGGTCGCCAGCAGGCGTTCGTTGTCCCGCTGGTGCAAGCCGATGGAGGGTTCGTCCAGCACGTAGAGCACGCCGGTAAGCCCGGAGCCGATCTGCGACGCCAGCCGGATGCGCTGGCTCTCGCCGCCCGAAAGCGAGCCGGAAGCGCGGGAAAGGGTCAGGTATTCCAGGCCCACGTTCATCAGGAAACCGAGCCGGTCGTTGATTTCGCGCAGGATGCGCCGGGCGATTTCCTTCTGCTTGGCGGTAAGGTCCTTGTTCAGGCCCTTGAACCACTCGGCGGCGTGGGCGATGGACAGTTCCGTCACTTCGGAGATATGTCGGCCGGCGATTTTTACCGCCAGCGCTTCCGGTTTCAACCGGTGGCCGGAACAGGTTTCGCAGGTGGTGACGGTCTGGTACTTGGCAAGTTCGTCGCGCACCCACGACGAATCCGTTTCCACCCAGCGCCGCTCCATGTTGGGAATGACCCCTTCGAAGGGCTTGGTGACGTCGTAGGACTTGCTGCCGTCGCTGTAGTGCATGGTGACTTTTTCATCGCCGGAACCGTAAAGAACCGTTTCCTGTATTTTTTTCGGCAGCTTGGCGAAGGGCTTGGCGAGATCGAACTTGTAATGGTCCGACAGGCTTTCCAGGGTTTGCAGGTAGTATTGCGAGCTGGAATTGGCCCACGGCGCGATCCCCCCTTCGGAAAGGGCGAGGCGGTCGTCGGGCACCACCAGTTCCGGGTCGAAATACATTTCCGTGCCCAGGCCGTCGCAGGCGGGACAGGCGCCGTAGGGATTGTTGAAGGAAAACAGCCGGGGTTCGATTTCATCAATGGTGAAGCCGGAAACGGGGCAGGCGAACTTGGCGGAAAAAGTGGCCCGCTCGCCGCTGGCGGCGTCTTCGGCGAAAACCAGGCCGTCGCTCAGGTGCAGCGCGGTCTCGAAACTGTCGGCGAGGCGGCTTTCCAGGCCTTCGCGAACCACCAGGCGGTCGACCACCACTTCGATGTCGTGCTTGACCTTTTTGTTCAGCTTGGGCGCGTCTTCGATGTCGTACAGTTCGCCGTCGATCTTGACCCGCTGAAATCCTTTCCGGCGCAATTCCGCCAGTTCCTTTTTGTATTCGCCCTTGCGTCCGCGAACGATGGGCGCCAGCAGGTAAAGCCGGGTTTCCTCGGGCATTTCCATGACCTTGTCGACCATCTGGGATACCGTCTGGCTTTCGATGGGCAGGCCGGTTGCCGGGGAATGGGGAACGCCGACGCGGGCGAACAACAGGCGCATGTAATCGTAGATTTCCGTCACCGTGCCAACGGTGGAACGGGGATTGCGGGACGTGGTCTTCTGTTCGATGGAAATGGCCGGGCTCAGGCCTTCGATGGTGTCCACGTCCGGCTTCTGCATCAGTTCCAGGAATTGGCGCGCATAGGCCGACAGGCTTTCCACGTAACGGCGCTGGCCTTCGGCATAGATGGTGTCGAACGCGAGCGACGACTTGCCCGACCCGGAAAGCCCGGTGATCACCGTCAGGCGGTCGCGGGGGATATCCACATCCACGTTCTGCAGGTTGTGTTCGCGGGCGCCGCGGATTTCG
>JAOUPW010000212.1 GCA_029879665.1 Rhodospirillales bacterium
ATTCGGCAAGCAACTCGGTCAGGCCAATCACCGGTAGATCCATTTCATAGGCATCAATCGCTTCTTCAAGCACATTGCGGCAGTTGGCGCATGAGGTAACTAATGCATCAACCTGACCGAGATCATCGATCTGCTCTTTCTTACAGGCGAAGGCTTTAATTCGCATTTCCTCGGCTCTGGGGTTGGAACTGACGCCGCCGCCGCCGCCGCAGCAAATGTTATGAACGCCATGATTCTTCATTTCCACGAAACCGGAGGCCACTTGGTTTATCAAATTTCTCGGTTCCTTGACGATTCCGCCTCGACGCACGATCTGACAAGGGTCGTGAAAGGTCAGCCTGCGGGAATCCATGCCTTTAGTCCGGAGGCGGCCTTCGCGGCGGAACTGTTCCAGCAATTCAAGGATATGGATTACCTCAAATTTATAATCCCGGCCGACCAGATTGGGGCCTTCCCATTTGAGGGCCGAATAGGCGTGCCCGCATTCGGGACTGATCACGTATTTTACGTTCAATTTCTCCGCGGCACTGACGATACGCCCGACCAGCGTCCGCGCCACGTCAGAGGAACCCATCTGAATGCCGATATTGGTGGCTTCATAGGCTTCCGTTGAAATGGTCCATGACACCCCGGCCTGCTTGAAAATTTTCGCCAGCGCGCCGATCACTTCGTAGAAATTAAGAACTTCCATCGCCGACAGGATAACCAGATAATCGGCGCCTTCCTTGTCCAGTTCTATGGGAATGCCGACTTCCGCCGACTGTTCGTTTATGATCTTGCGCAGGGTTACAGGATTGATACCCAGCGGACTGCCAATATCGACGGCACGCTTGGCGGCTTCGACCATTCCCTCGGGCACCAGATCGGCGGCGACATAGGCTTCGCGGGTTTTACGGATCATGGAAGCGATATCGATGCCCATGGGACAGACCACCGTGCACCGCCCGCACATGGTGCAGGTGTCGTAGACCAGGTCCGACCATTCCTCGAGATCTTCCGCGGTCAATTCATCGGGCGCCAGGCCGATCGCCCGCATCAGACCAGAAAACGGCGCTTTGTGACGGCGGTAAACTTTCTGCAGGGGACGCAGTTTGTAGGTTGGCGTATAGCGCGGGTTCTTGGTCGCGAGATAAAAATGGCACGCTTCCGCGCACTGACCGCAATTGACGCATGCTTCCAGATAACTGGCGAAGCTCCGGTTGATTTGTCCAAGGAAGGTTTCCTTGGCTTTGGCAACATCGGTCATGGCATCACTCCCCGGCGCCCGTAGGTGGCGCCCATGGAACTTCGGCTAAGAACGAAGGTAAAGGCGTGCATCAATCGGCTGAACGGGAAATAAACCAGCCAGACCTCGACACTCAGCATGTGCAGGGCGCGCAGGAAATCGCTGGATTCGCCCAGTGCGAGGCAGCCTGTAAACATGGCAATAAAAGTCAGCCACAAACCGGCCCCATCGTTTCGATCTGAAATCTTACGGATGATCGGATCACCGAGGCGCCGGGCCCAAAGCAGGATCAAGCCGCAGAACGCCGCTTCCGCCGCCACAATGAACCCCCATTTCGGCAAGGAGTCCCAGCCAAACCCCAAGATGTATTCTTTAATAAAAATGACATGAGGCGCCGCAAAGAAAAGCACGACAAAAAGTCCGACATGAAACAGGTAGCCCGCGATCAGGTGAAACCCGGTCTTGGAAAAAAATCCGCCGTGCGGCCAGAGATGTGTGACATTTGCACTGATGGCGCCGGCGATCGCCGAACCCCGCGGAATGCTCCGGTCTTTTTTAGTTCCCATCATGAGAATCGCGACGAACCGCCAGACGACACCGATGACAAAAACGGTAGCCGCAAAATACCACAGCGGTCCTTCCGCCAACTCAAGAAAGGTCATGGAATTACCCCCTTACCTTATTGAGAAACCACAATATATTAGCATATTTTAATGTATTGCTCAACGGCTCATTCCGCGGGGGAAGTTTCCGCTGCCCCTGCCGGTGTCCCTGACGACTCTCCACCCTGCATGACTTCCTGAGCCCAGAGGTCATGGTGTTCCTTGGCCCAATTTTCATCCACCTCACCGGCAGTCATTCCTTCAAGCGCACCTTCGACTCCGATGGTGCCAAGATAAATATGAGCGATGGAGGCGGATACGCAAATGATCGCCGCAATCGAATGAACCATATTGGCAAGCTGCATCTGTTCCCGGCTTTCGGCCAGACTTGGAAAATCAAGCAGGATACCGCTCATCGAAAGAAGCACACCGCAAACGACCGCCAACCAGAACCAGCATTTTTCACCGAAGTTGTATTTCCAGGACGGAACATGGGTTTTGAAGAAAATTCCGCCCTTTAATATCCAGGTCAGGTCCGCCGCCTTGTAGATGTTGTCCTTCACATAAACGGTAAACATGGCAATTATGCCGAGGATGAACAGTGGCCCCAAAAGGTTATGCGCCCATAGAGAGGCACTGGCGAGCGTAGAGAAAGCCGCCTTTCCCAAGAGCGGTAACAGCACGATTTTGCCGAACATAATTATGAGTCCGGTAATGCCCAAAAGAACAAAGAGGCTGGCAACATACCAATGAATGACCCGTTCGGTGGTGCTAAAACGGGAAAGGGCCCTGCCGCTGCGGCCACCGGCGATCTTGACCCGGCCCCGGATCAAAAAGAATGCGAGTGTCGCGATTACCGCCGCCATCAGCAGATAGCCGCCATAGGTGGAAATCGGGCCGTTGCGCAAACTCCGCCAGGTTTCACCCTGGGACTGAATGACAACCCGAGGCCCGGTGCGGGGATCACTGATGGAATAGGGTTGCCCCTGACGCAGCTTGCGCCACAATTCCGCATCGCTGGCATTGCCCTGGGCGTTTCCGGGAACCTCCCCTTTGGATTGGGCCTGAGCGGTTATATCCAACTGTAAAGTCGCCGTCAGTCCCGCGCCAACGGCATAGGCGAGCAGCAATACCATGAAAATGCGGCTGAATATTCTGCGATACGTTGACCCGTTCATCATGTCTCACCCGGTTTTCTGAAGCCTGTTAATGATCCGAATTCGAAGACCCCTGGAGCCTTTTATTTATCCCGCTGATTATCGGCGCGGCTTTTGAGCGCGCCATCATCCGGCGGGCGGACGTCTTTTTCCGGCTTGGACCCGCCGCCGCCGGGCAGTGAAGACACATCCGATTGAAAGCCGGCCCTGTCGCGCAGGGATTTCGTCTGCGCCTGACTTAACTGGGTGTCGGGTTTGCCTTTGTAGACTCCGGGTTTGAAATCCCAGGTCCGCCCCTGTTCCCCGGCCCGGCAACCGCCGAGAAGCAGGGCGGTCGCGAGGGCAATGCCAACTGTGGTAATGATTTTACCGGTATTCATAATCGACAGCTTCCCCTCCGGCAAAAAGGTAAAGGTGGGTGGCAGAGCGGCACCACGCCGGTCCGTGGTGCCGCCCCACTCCCTTAATTATTGAAGTCAGGAGCCTGACTTCATGCGATAGGCCGTGCCCCAACCCCAGGCGCCGGAACCGAAACCGCGCGCGACCACACGTTCACGGTAGATGTTCGAAACTTCGTTGCCATCCCCGCCAAGCAGGGCTTTGGTCGAACACATTTCGGCGCAGATCGGCAGTTTGCCTTCGGCCAGGCGGTTACGGCCGTATTTCTGGAACTCGGCCGCGGAGTTGTCTTCTTCCGGACCGCCGTTACAGAAGGTGCATTTGTCCATTTTTCCGCGGCTACCGTAGTTACCGGTCTGTGGATACTGCGGCGCACCGAATGGGCAGGCATAGAAGCAATAGCCGCAGCCAATGCACAGATCCTTGGAATGCAGCACCACGCCCTGTTCGGTGTCATAGATGCAGTCCACCGGACAGACTGCGATGCACGGCGCATCGGAACAATGCATACAGGCAACCGATATGGACCGTTCACCCGGTTTGCCGTCGTTGATGGTAACCACCCGGCGGCGGTTGATGCCCCAGGGAACTTCGTGCTCGTTTTTGCACGCCGTAACGCAGGAGTTGCATTCGATGCAGCGCTCGGCGTCACAAAGGAATTTCATTCTTGCCATGACTTAATCCTCCCTTACGCTGCTTCGATGCGACACAGGGTAACTTTCGTTTCCTGCATCTGTGTCACGGAATCATAACCGTAGGTGCCGCATACGTTGGACGCTTCGCCAAGTACATATGGATCGGCCCCGTCCGGATATTTGTGCCTGAGACTCTTGCCTTCCCAGTGACCGCCGAAATGGAACGGCATAAAGGCAACGCCGACATTGACCCGCTCGGTGACCATGGCCTTGACCAGCACCTTGCCGCCTTCCGGCGAATGGATCCAGACGTTCTGCCCGTTCTTGGCGCCGATGTTGTTGGCGTCTCTGGGGTTGATTTCGCAGAACATGTCCTGCTGCAATTCGGCCAGCCACGGATTGGACCGGCTTTCATCACCGCCGCCTTCGTATTCCACCAGACGTCCGGATGTCAGAATGATCGGGAATTTCTTGGAATGATCAACCTTCTGGATGGACTCATACTTGGTCGGCAAGCGATAGGCCTGCTTGTCCTTGTAGGTGGCGTACTTATCAAGCAGGTCGCGGCGCGGCGTGTACAGCGGCTCGCGGTGCGTCGGCACCGGGTCCGGGAACGTCCACACCACGGTTCGGGCCTTGGCGTTGCCGAAGGGCGAACAACCGTGTTTGATGGCAACCCGCTGGATTCCACCGGAAAGGTCGGTCTTCCAGTTGCTCTTGTCGCCGACGCCCTTGGCCATGATGGCTATTTCTTCGGCGGTCAGATCCTTGTCCCAACCCAGCTTCTTGAGCATGGCCATGGTGAATTC
>JAOUPW010000003.1 GCA_029879665.1 Rhodospirillales bacterium
GCGGTCGATGGTCACCAGGGTTCCGTCCTTGCCCGCCAGCGCTTTTTTCACGCCTTCGGACTCCGCCTTGGTCTTGAGGATATCGGTCTCGCCTTTTTTGGTGAAACGCGAAGTGCTGCGCATCAGGGAATCCGTTCCGACCAGGTAGGTTTCGCCGGTTTCACCCAGGCCGGTCGCCAACTGCATAATCTTGTTGATCCGGTCGATGGGCATCTGGAAAACCAGCACGCCGTGGAACTCGCCGCCGTGTTCGAACACCGGCACGCCGATGAAACTGGCCGGCACGCCGGCGCTGGGGGCGTAGGGTTTGAAATCGGTAAAGGCAATAAAGTCTTTTTTCTGGTTGGCATTGGCTTCGGTGAACATCTTGGCCAGATCGCTGTCCTTCCATTCGCCGCTGACCAGATCGGTGGCGTAATCCGCTTCTTTGTAAACCGAATAGACTACCTTGCCGAATTCATTGATCAGAAAAATGTCGTAATAACCACGCGCTTCCATAACCTGGCGGAACCAGGGGTGGTATTTTTTGTGGGCGGTGCTGTAGGCGGAACCGTCGGGGGCGAAGTCCAGCTTGTGTTTTTCCCCGGCTTTGTTGGGGTTGTCGTTGATATAGAGTTTCTGCAGGGTGTTCTTGGCATTCGGCCCCAGTTCCGCATAGGCGTCTTCCAGTTGCTTGATGGCGTCGATGACCATATGGTTCTCGGCCAACAACACCACGTCTTCCTTGACGGAATTGAGATAATTGGTCAGTTCCGAGATCCGGCCGTCATGGGCGGCGTCGATTTTTTCAATGGCGGCCGTTTCCAATGCGGATTCAGACCGGACAAATCCGATAATGCCGTTAATCACCGCGGCGATTATGGCCAGCACGACAATGGTGATGGGAAGTTTCTGCGCGATTTTTAAATTCATGGTCCCGCTCTCTTCAATGTTCAAGTCAAATTAAGTGGTTCTAGGTTCGGGGAACGGCTCCAATAACGAACTTCCGTTAACTGAATGAATCCGCGATCCCTGCCAGCGTATGGGGGAAACCGGGGATTCACGCCGTTGAGGAAACAACGCTCCTGCCAAACAAAATCTCCATGGTGTAGACATGGAGATTGATGAGAATACTTTCAATCGGAATATTGACTCCGGTCCTGTTTAAATAACGTAAATAAGGGCTGATTATTCACGAATTCGGGGAAGAGTTAATTATAACGATTGTAATTTTATTGATTAAATTAAGGAATCATCACCCTGAACTTACCAAAAGGCGCTGCCTGCGGGATTTTGCTGGTGCATTCGAATGCATATCTTTGTGTGCGACCCCCGGCATGGGAAGGTGAATGAGTCCGCTTTCGAGGGAAAGGGATGGGGCAGAGGATAACCCGAGGGTGAGGGGCGAAACCGTTTAACCCGGAGCCGCTCTAAAGACCCGGAAATCGCGCCCGCGCTTCTTCCTCCAGGCGCGCCGTCGCCGTTTCCACGTCGTTTTCCAGCCGGGCCATGAAGGCGCGGCGGTCCAGCCCCGGTTCGATGGCGGGCAAAAACTCCAGCGTGATGGCGCCGGGGTGTTTGAGGAAGCTGCGCCGGCCCCAGAAGAGCCCCGAATTAACCGCCACCGGCACCACCGGGGCACCGGTATTTATGTACATGGCCGCCGCGCCCGGATGGTAGGTCAGTTTCTCTCCCGGCGGAACGCGGGTTCCTTCGGGAAAGATGATGATGGTTTGGCCACGGTTCAGCGCCGCCTTGGCATCCTGGACCATTTGCTTGAGCGCCCGGGCGCCAGCCGCGCGATCGACGATCAGGGCGCCGCATTTCTTGGCGCAGGTGCCCCATAAAGGAACCTTGAGCAGTTCCTTTTTCAGAACGTAGGCCGGATCATCGAAAATCTGATGAAAGGCGGTGGTGTCCCACGCCGATTGGTGTTTGGAGGCGATGATCACCTGACCTTGGGGAATGTTTTCCAGGCCGCGAATTTCGATCCCTAAGCCCAGGATCGCTTTCATGCCCGCCCGGGTGCTCTGCCCCCATGACCGGATCAGACGCTGCATAAACCGGCGCGGCAGGGGCAGCAACAGCGGATGCACCAGCAGGATCAACGCGGTCCAGGTGAAAAAGAAAGCATTAAAAATCAGGGAGCGGAGGGTTGTCATGTCGATTCCTTCGTCCGTAAGCCAAACATGCGGCTGAACTGGATCCGGGTCCAGGCGACCAGGTATTTTGAATATTCGCCGATGAACAGACTGGAGGTGCCGGGCCAGGCCCACCACCGCTTGCGCTTGACGTGTTCGGGGAACACCGGGTGCGGAATCAGAGTCGTTTCGGGAAGCGCGGCGCGGAACTCGAGCAGGCTGCGCGGCATGTGATAACTGGCGGTAACGATGCGCAGGCTGGTGAAGCCCTGAACCTTCATCCAGGCGGCAGTTTCCTGGGCGTTGCCGGCGGTATCGCCGGCGCTGTGGCCCAGTTCAACGCAACAGCGCAATTCCCTGGGCGCCCGTTCGGAAAGTTCCAACAGCCGGGCAACATCAACCCCCCGGTAAACGCCGGATACGAACAGCCGCCGGGCTTTCTCCTTCTCGAGCAGGGCGAGTCCGGTTTCCATGCGGCCGCTGCCGCCCGTGAGGACGACAATGGCGTCGGTGACGGTGGTGTTGTCTTCCACTTTCTCCGGGCTCATGGCGGTAAACAGAAACAGCCCGGCGGTCCAGGCGAGGAGGGCGGCAATTGCGGCGACGCCCAGCCCCAGAATCAACGGGGTCGGGCGTCGTCGGCGTTTGAATCCGCTAAAGGCCATTTTACAACATCCTCGCCAGGGAGCGGGTGACCGTCATCCGTGCGCTGACCATGGCGATGACCGCCACCACCAGGGGCAGGGCGGCGACCGCCGCCCATTGTACCGGCGAGAGCGAAATGTCCGGCAGACGCAGGCCGGTGACCTGTTCGCGGAGGACGCTGATTGCGATCATCGTCAATGACGCCAGCACTAGGCCGATGAATCCGCCGCGCAGACCCAGGCCGAGGGCGTGGCCGGCGAACTGGCGGGCGATGTAGGAATCCTGAGCGCCGATCAGGTGCAGGACCTCGATCACCTCATGGTGGATGGCAAGGCCGGTGCGGGTGGCGAAAACGACGGTAAGAACGGTCACGAACGCGATCAACATCAATATGCCGATCGCCAACGCTTCCACGGTCCGGACCAAACGGACCAGTCGCTCCAACCAGATGCCGTGATCGTCGATGGTGGCGCCGGGGGCGGCGACGCCGATGCGCTGGGTCAAATGTTCCAGGTTCAGGGGCACCTTGGGGCTGACCTTAACCTCGATCAGCAGCGGCAGGGGGAGGTTGCTGACAGATTCCCCCGGGCCCAGCCAGGGTTCCAGCAAGGCCAGGATCTGGACGTGGTCCATGGCCTCGGCGCGGATCACGCCATGGGTCGCACGCAGTATGGAGAGCACGGCGCGGGTGCGCCGGGTGTCTTCCTTGGCGTCTTCGGTCGGCGCCATCTGAACGGTCAGGCTGCCGCTGGCGCCCTGTTTCCAGTGCCCGGCCAAATCGGAGAGCAGCATGGTCCCGGCAAGGGACAGCATGGACAAATAGACCATAAAGGCGACCAGCCAGGGCAGAAACCGGCTGACGGCATCGCGATCGAGAGGAAGATCGGTACGGCGGAAGATCATTGTTCAGGCCATATCCCACGCCGGCAGTCCGATGCCGGACGGCAATCCTTCGATAATTTCCAGGTGGCCGCGTTCCAGCTTGAGGATGGGGTGGCCGAGGCGCTTGACGAGGGACTCGTTATGGGTGGCGATGACGATGGTCGAGCCCAATTTGTTGAGTTCTTCGAACAGGTGCAGGAGGCGCAACGCCATGGCGTCATCCACATTGCCGGTGGGCTCGTCGGCAAGGATCAGTCGGGGCCGGGCGATCACGGCGCGGGCGATGGCGACGCGCTGCTGCTGGCCGCCGGACATGGTCGGCGGACGGGCGTGCATGTGATCCTTGAGTCCGACCCAGGAGAGAAGCTCTTCCACATGTTTACGCACTTCGTCTTCCCGGATGCGGGCGACGCGCAAGGGCAGGGCCACATTGTCGAAGGCCGACAAATGCTTGAGAAGCCGGAATTCCTGAAAGACGACACCGACGCGCCGCCGCAGTCCCGGCAGGTCGTTCCGGGGCGTGGTGGCAATATCCCGATCGAACAGGGTGATCAGGCCCCGGGACGGTTTCAAGGCCAGGTACATGAGTTTGAGCAGGGTCGATTTTCCGGCGCCGGACGGCCCGACGAGAAAATGAAAGGAGCCCGGGTTGAGGGTGAAGGTAATATCCTGCACGACTTCCGCCCCCAACCCATAGCGAAGGCCGACGTTTTCGAACCGGACGACGCAATCTGTATCGTCAATTATCAAACTTAAATGCTCCCGGCCGGGGATTCCGGCATCGCCAATGTGGCATTTTCCGCACCCGAACAAAACGGGAAACAGACAAGGACATTATAGAAATGGCGCGGCGGAGGCTGCAACTTGCTCAACGGGCCTCGGAGAAACTCGGATGAAAAAGGGGAGTTTCCGGGAATTGTCGGCGGCTTGCGCCGGTCTGTGAAAAAAGCCTATAAACGGCGAGAAATTACCCTAGTATTTCACGCATGATCATCTCCTGTCCAAATTGTTCCACACGCTATTCAATTGATCCTGTTTCCCTGGGCCAATCGGGGAAGACGGTTCGCTGCGCCAGTTGCGGTGAACAGTGGCGCCAGACGCCGCCGTTCACGGCCGGCCCGCCGGCCCCGCCCGGGACTCCCGCGCCGCGTCCTGCGCCGCCAACGCCTGCTCCGGCGCCCGCCCCCGCTCCGGCGCCCGCACCCGCACCGGCGCCCGCCCCCGCTGCGGCACCGGCGCCCGCCCCCGCTCCCGAACCGGCTCCCGCTCCCGCTCCGGAACCGACGCCGATTCCTGAAGACGAACCGAAGGAAGAGGAGGCGGGGCTTTCCCAGGATGAACTGGATTCCTTGTTGGACGGAGACGGGGGAGCAGACGCCGGCGCGCCCGAAGCGGCGCCCGAAGAAGAAGACCAGGGCGAAGCCCTGTCCCAGGATGACCTGGATGCCCTGTTCGGGGTCGAACCGGGAAGCGAAGACACCGCGGCGGCCGCAAGCGACGTAGTCAATGAGGATGCCGGACCTGAAACGGAGCCAGGGAAGGAAGACGAACCGGCGTCCCAGGCCGAACCCGCCACGCCGCCGCCGGCGGAGGAGGCGCGTCCGCAACCGGAACCCATACCTGCGTCCTTGGCCACCGGGCTGGATGATGCCGACAGGGAGGATGACGACGACGAAGACTTAATGGATCGTCGCCGGACGGGAAAGATCGTCGCCTTTATCGCGGCGGTGCTGGTGGCCGTCGCCATCTCCGGTCTGTTCATTGCCCGCGACGCCATCCTTGCCTTCGAATCCCAATGGCCGGAAGTCGTCAGGATCTACAGGCTTGCGACCTTCTCACCCGAGCCCCTGGGCGCGGGGCTGAGCATCCGGGGCGTGAAATCGGACCGGGGTGAGGAAGAAGGGGTTAAAATTCTGGAAGTCCGGGGATTGCTCCTCAACACGGACAAAAAGGCCCGCGCCGTTCCCCTGATTCACGTCGCCCTCTACGACGCCAATGAAGAAGAAGTGCAAAGCCGGGTTATCGAGCCGGTGAAAAAGACACTCATGCCCGGAGAGTCGATTGATTTCAGAGTAGTGCTGAAAACTCCCCACCCCACCGCTCGTAAGCTTGAGGTCACGTTCGCCAAACGGTGAATATCCCGGAGCGTAGAAGAATCTATTCCGGAGCATTTCCGGTTTGATCGGAATTGCCGCAAATGCGTCGTCGCGGACCGGACGGATCCGCTCGGGATTTGCTCTTATTAGTTTTTACGCAAATGCGTCGTCGCGGATCGGACGGATCCGCTCGGGATTTGCTCTTATTAGTTTTTACGCAAATGCGCCGTCGCGGATCGGACGGATCCGCTCGGGATTTGCTCTTATTAGTTTTTACGCAAATGCGTCGTCGCGGATCGGACGGATCCGCTCGGGATTTGCTCTAGAACTGCTTTAACAAACGGTCGATGTAGTCCCGTTCCAGTTGTGGCCGTTCCGCTTCTCCCGACCGGCGGCGCAGTTCGCGCATGATTTCACGGGACCGCAGGCGATCCATCTTGTCCGGAATCTTGACCATGCCCTCGGAAAAACTACCGTTCTGGCCTTCGCTCTCGGTGCGCCTGCCCAACGGGTCGCGTCCGATGCCCCGTCCCTGCCGGCGCCCCATGGGTTGACCGCGGCCAAACATCAGGCCCATGCCTGGCTGGGTTCCCATCTGACGGGCCATTTGTTGAGACATGCCTTCGACAGCCTGCTGCAACTGATCGAGCGCTTCCGATTGCGACGGCATGGCCTGTCCGAGCCGGCCCTGGTCCAAGGCCCTGGCGGCATCGCGCATGGCGCGTTCGGCTTTGCCCAGGGATCCCGGAATGCCGCCCATCAGGTCGCTGAACTGGAGCATCAGGTCTCCCAGTTGTTTGCGCAACGCGTCCTGCGCGCCGCCGCTCTTGTCCGGATCTCCCTGTTGCTGCCGCTCCTTGTCGTTACCCTTACCCCGGCCTTGGCCCTGGAAGGCATTTCGTTCTCTGAGCTTGCGGAAGGTTTCTTCCAGAAGCTTTCGTTGTTGGTCAGTCAGTTTCCTGAGGCCATCCATCAGGCGCATGGCTTTGCGCATGGCTTCGTTCGGTTTGCCGGGCCGCATGCCCGCCGCCATCCGGTCCATCATTTTTCGCAGTTCCGACAGCATCCGTCGAGCCGCTTCCATATTGCCGGATCTCGCCAATTCGCGCGCTTCATCGATCATGCGTTGCAATTCGCTGCTGTCCATAATCTGAGCGTCGGGGTCAAACGGCATGGGTTTCATCTGCTGATCGCGGAACTGTTCCATCAGGGCCTGAAGAAACTCGTTCAGCGCCTGTTGCAGTTGGTCCATCAAACGGTCGATTTCGGACTGCTCGGCATTCCGGTCGAATGCTTCCATCAGGCGACGTTGCAATTCCCGCAGGTTCCGTTCGGCGATGGTATATTCTCCGTCCTCAATTCGGAGCGCCGTGTCCCAGAGCAGTTTCTGAACCGAGGTAATGGCGGCGTCCTTGCGGGTAACGGGGATCTGAAGATACCCGAGCCGGGACAGCGCCACGCGCAGGGCGAGAAAGACGACCTTGTCCTCGAAAAAATGTTGTGGGCGGCGGGATAAAAGATCCAGGGCCTCGATTACGCCGGCAAGAACTTCTTTGCTGGGGTCGACAAGTTTTTTACGCTCCTCGATGATCGCCCGCGCGACGGGATGATTGAAGATGCGTTCGGGCAGAATCATCTTCACCGTCTCGCTCAGCCCCTTCTGACCGCCCAGGTCCTTCGCCGCCAATTGCACCAGCACGGGCAATCCCGCCCAGGGGTGGCTGCTCAGGTCGTTGACGCTGTCGCCGGCAATTTTTTTCGCGCCGGGTTCAGCCAAGGGCAGATTTAGACGAATGGAATCGTCGTCGCCTTCGGCTTCGAGCCCGGCACCGGACCTGACGGCATCTTGCGACAGGCTGATCCGGGTCTCGACCCCGGCCAGGCCGTAATCGTCGCCGGCTTCATACTGGATTCTGAGAAATGCCCGCTCCGTCTTTGACGGCGGCGCGGTGAAGGCAATGGTGGGCAAGGCATCGGGAACGACGCGTATGGGCCATTGCGCCAGAACCCGGCGGCCTTGTTTCACGGCCAGATGGTCGCCGTCTTCGATTATCGCCTTGGCCCGATGTCCGCCGCCTGTTGGGTCGGACCCGATTCCGGTGAATTCCACCGATTGTTTGCCGACGGCAAGGGAGGGCGGCTTGCTCAACCCCCCGACCTGGGCGAGTACGGCGCTGCCCTTGGGGATTTCGAGGACCGGCCCTGCCGGATCGATTTTTTCCAGGTTGAGAAAAAGCGGCGCCCGGCCGGTGTAGGCCGGCGGCGTGACCCACACGTCCACCGTGACCGGGCCCAGCCGTCCGCCGTTCAAATCCGGCACCAGCGCCCGGGCCAGCCGATCCGTGGGATCGCCGGCGCCGGCAATAACGGCGATGACCAGAAGCAACATTACCGCCGCCCGCAGGGCAAAGGGATCATGGCGGGCAAGTCCGGGCGATGGGGGGCTGAGACGCAAACGGCGGACCGCCCGGTCCATGCGTTGAAGATGCGCCTGCCACAACGCCAGGGTGGCGGGGTCCGACTGTTTGTTATCGAGGGTATCGTCCAACGCCGTCAGAGGGCGGTGGTCGAGGTCGCTGTCCATTTCCAGCCGGTGGCGGGCGTCCTTATCGCTGACCCGGCGGATGCTCAGGCGAAAACGCCAGGCGGCGGCGGCCAAGGCTGCGGCGAACAAAAGAAGGATCAGAATATGAAGCGGACCGGGAAGAAGGGGCAGAACGTCCAGCAGCGCAAGTCCCAGGAATACACCCAAGACCGCCGCCGCCGGCCACAGGCCCGGCCACAGCCGTTCCCACAGGACCGTCCAGCGGGCCAGTCCGATCAGCAGGCGGTAGCGAGGCTTCCGCGATGGGCTCACCGTCGGTCCTCCAAGCTTCTACAAGGTTATTATTTTACGCTTAAGTTGGATCCGAAAACCACTGGGGAAAAGGTTCCCGGGCGATAAAATCGTCAACGGAAATCCGTTCGCGGACAATTCCGAAATCCCCGCCCCGGACCAAAACCTCAGGTACCAGCGCTCTCGCATTGTAAATCGAGGCCTGTACCGCGCCGTACGCGCCGGCAGTGCGAATCGCCAGCAGATCATCACTTTTTAGTGAAGGCATCTGCCGGCCGGTGCCAAAAGTATCGCCGGTTTCGCAAATGGGGCCGACAATATCCATTTCACGCAGGGTGGCGCCGGCCGCCGGCTGGGTCACCGGTTCGATGGCGTGATAGGCGTCATAGAGGGTCGGGCGGATCAGGTCGTTCATCCCGGCATCGACAATGGCAAAAGTACGCATTGCGCCTTCCTTGACGTATACGACGCGGGTGACCAGGACGCCGGCGTTTCCGACAATGGAACGGCCCGGCTCCAACAGCAGGCGACAGCCCAGGTCGCCCAGAGTTTTTCTGACCACGGCGGCAAGGTCCGCCGGCGTGGGGTAAGTTTCTTCGGCTTCGTCATCGGCGTTTTCACCGTAGGGAATGCCGAGCCCGCCGCCCAGATCCAGGCAGCCGATTTCATGGCCGTCGCTACGCAACATGGCGACCAGGTCGCGCAGCCGTACATAGGAATCCCGAAACGGATCAAGATCGGAGATTTGCGATCCGATATGAACGGCAAGGCCGCCGATTTCTATTCCCGGCATGAGGGCGGCACGGGCGCAGACTTCGTGGGCGCGGGTCCATTCGATACCGAATTTGTTTTCCTGTTTTCCGGTCGTGATTTTTGCATGGGTCCGGGCATCGACATCGGGGTTGATGCGAATGGCGATGGTTGCTGTGGTGTCCAGCGCCTGGGCGACTTCGCTCAGCAACTCCAGTTCCGGCTCCGATTCGACGTTGACTTGCATGACGCCCGCGCTCAAGGCCTGAGCCATTTCATCCCAGGTTTTTCCGACGCCGGAATAGACGATTTTTTCCGCCGGTATTCCGGCGATGATGGCGCGCTTGAGTTCGCCGCCGGAGACCACATCGGCGCCAGCGCCCAATTCGGCCAGGGTTCGAATGACGGCGATATTGCCGTTGGCCTTGACCGCATAGCAGATGGTGGCGTTCAGTCCGCGGAAGGCCTCACTATAGGCCTTGAAATGGCGTTCGATGGTGGCCGTGGAATAGCAATAAAAGGGCGTTCCCACATCGTCGGCAATGCGGGCGAGGGGCACGTCTTCGGCATAAAGCTGACCGTCCCGGTACTGGAAATGATTCATCCGTGTTTTTTCCGATATCGTTCCGGTTAGGGTGATGGGTATTGGCGGGGATAGTCCGAATCGGGGGGATGGTGCGGCAATCCCTTGCGGCCGCAGGCGGTGAGACCCGCCGCCATACCGACAATCAGGACCGAGAATACGAACACCCGAAAACCCGTCCACCAACGCATTTCATTCATAAGGGTCTGTTCCAAAATTTCTACTTCAAAAACCTTTTTGCGGCTTCCTTGGCTGCTTTCCGCACATTATCAGGGGCAGTGCCGCCGAAGCTGACCCGGCTTTTAACAGAATTTTCGACGCCTAGTACATTATAGACGTCTTTGTTGATGGCCGATTCGACCGACTGCATCTCCTCCAGGCTCAGGTCTTCCAGGCCGCAGCCCTTGGTTTCCGCCAATTTGACCAAAGCGCCGGTGACATGATGGGCCTGGCGGAAGGGTAGGCCCTTGGCCCGGACCAGCCAGTCGGCGAGGTCGGTGGCGGTGGAGAATCCCCGGGCGGCATCGGCCTTCATGCGTACGAGATCGAAGGTCGCGCCTTCATACATCCCGGTCATGGCGGCGATGCAGACGAACAGGGTATCAGCGGCATCGAACAGCGGTTCCTTATCTTCCTGGAGGTCTTTTCCGTAGGCCAGGGGCAGCCCTTTCATTACCGTCAACAGGGTATTGAGGGCGCCGAACACCCGGCCCGCCTTCGCCCGCACCAGTTCGGCGGCATCGGGATTGCGTTTTTGCGGCATGATCGAGGATCCGGTGGAAAAGTCGTCGGTCAGGCGCATGAAGCCGAATTGATCCGAACACCACATCACGGTTTCCTCGGCCATCCGGGACAGGTGGACGGAAAGGATCGCGGCCAGGGAGAGAAATTCCAAGGCGAAGTCCCGGTCCGAGACGGCGTCGAGGGAATTGGCCGTGGGCGCGTCAAAGCCGAGCGCCCCGGCGGTCATCTCCCGGTCGATGGGAAAGGATGTCCCGGCAAGGGCGGCGGCGCCCAAAGGCGAGGTGTTGAGACGCGCCCGGCAGTCCCGTATGCGGCTCCGGTCGCGCCCCAGCATTTCCACATAGGCCAGCAAATGGTGGCCAAGGGTGACGGGCTGCGCCGATTGCAGGTGGGTAAAGCCGGGCATGATATCGCCGGCGTGCGCTGCGGCCCGGTCGATAAGGACGGCTTGAAGGGTTTTCAAGCCTTCATCCAGTCCATCGAGGGCACCCCGGACCCAGAGCTTGACGTCCGTCGCCACCTGGTCGTTACGCGAGCGGGCCGTGTGCAACCGCCCGGCGGCCTCGCCGATCAGTTCGGCAAGCCGGGCTTCCACGTTCATATGGATATCCTCAAGGGAAGCCTTGAAATCGAACGTTCCGGCCTCGATTTCCCGGAGAACACTATCAAGGCCGCCGAGTATGGCTTTTCCGTCTTCTTTGGATATGATGCCCTGGCGCGCCAGCATGGCACAGTGGGCTTTGGAGCCGGCAATATCTTCCGCGAACATCCGATGATCGAAAGCGATCGACGCGTTGATCTTTTCCATCAAAGCCGATGGCCCGCCGGCGAACCGTCCGCCCCAGATAGAGCTTGCGCCGGTCTCTTTTTTCGATTTTTTTGACGTCATCGCACGGCACCGGGAGAAAGATAAAGTGAATCCATTTTTTATGCGGCAGATCCTGGCGGGCCTGACCGTATCGCTGATTCTGGTCATATCGCCGTCGCTTGCAAGTGCCGAAGCGGGGAAATGTGTTCCCCGGAGCGGGGTCATTAAAAACTTCAAGCCGACGAAACCGCCGAAAAGCCTTGCCAATACGCCATTCCTGGATGCGGCAGGCGCTACACGCTCCCTTGCCGATTACCGGGGGCGCGGCGTGGTCCTTAATTTCTGGGCGACGTGGTGCCCGCCGTGCGTTCGCGAGATGCCGGCCCTGGACAGGCTTCAGGTCATGCTGAAGGGAACGGGGGTAGAAGTCGTAACCCTGTCCGAAGACCGGAATGGAGCCGCCCTGATCGAAAAATTTTTTGCGCTTAACGGAATTAAGAATCTGCCGAAACTGATTGATCCCAAGGGTGCGGCGCTCAAGTCCTATGGGGTCACGGTTCTGCCGACGACGATTTTCATCAATGGGAACGGAGTTGAAATCGGGCGGGTATTGGGCATTTCCGAATGGGATTCCCCCGAAATGGTTGCCTTTCTCAGCGGTTGCCTGGGAACCTTCGATGCCGGGGATCCTGTCAGGAAGACCTTTCGCACGCCGGAACGGCGCCGATCAGTCTCTTCCTTAGGTTGATCCGATACGTGCTTCATTGATATGATAAGTTTCAGCTTACGCACCGGATCTCGTCCGGGCCGGACACCGACCGGGGAGGGTGTTGTCTGCCGTGCCGAATAATTTTCAAAAGAATAATGGAGCCAGTGACGGCGAAAACGCCACTATTCCCTTAAGCTCTGTTCAGGAAATCCTCAATTCCCTGAACGACGGGCTCATAATTTACGACCGGGAAGGCAAGGTCATTGCTTGTAACGACAAATACCGGCAATGCTACCCCGCCCTTGCCGAAAAAATCGTCAACGGCGCCCATCTTGAAGACATCCTGAAAGCCGCCATCACCTTCGGCGACATTTCGGAAGCCAAGGACAATCCCGAGGAATGGGTGCGAAAGCGCCTTGAGGAACGGCTCAATCCCCGGGGCCGGCTGGAAGAACACTACATCAACGGCCGCTGGTGGCGGCTTTACGAAAATCGGACCGATGACGGTTCCGTGGTCAGCCGCCGCCAGGATATCACCAATGAAAAAGCCAGCGAATTCCGCATCGCCCGGGGCGAAGCCTCGCCCGAGGACGAAGGGGGGCCGGACGCCTTCGCCGTCTATGACCAGGACGGCAAGGTCATCAGTGTCAGTGAAGGTTACGCCTCCCTGTATCCGACTGTCGGCGATCTGGTGGTGCCGGGGGTTGATCTAGCGGACCTGCTCCGGGCCGCGGCGGAACGGGGCAATATTCCGGAAGCAAAAGGCCGTCTGGAAGAATGGGTGCGGAAAAAAGTGGAAGAGCGCCTCAATCCCAAGGGACGGGCGGAAGAGCGGCTGATCGATGGCCGCTGGTGGCGGATGCGCGAACACAAGACCGCCGATGGACGGGTCATCGGACTCCGCACCGACATTACCCCTCTGCGCGAAGCCAAAATCAGAACCGCCGAGGTCCAAGCGGTCCTGGCGGAGGTCGTTGACGGAATCCGGGATGGGGTTGCGCTCTATGACGGCGCCGGGCGGCTGGTCCTTTGCAATGGCTATTTTCAGGAATTGACCGGGATTTCTTCCGATCTGCTGCAGCCGGGGGCGATGATGGATGACATCGCGGCCGCCGTCGCCGATCAGGCATGCTCCCGCACGTCGGGAAAACTCCATAAAGCCTGGTTGGAAGCCCTGGTGTCGTATGACGACGATCCTGGGGCGGCCCCGGAACTCAGAAACGACGCAGGGCGCTGGTTGCGCATCCACCAACAATCCCTATCAAAGGGGTATGTTCTCAGCCAATTGCGGGATGTAAGTGAACGGCGCGAACGCGAACGCGCGCTCGAAACAAGCGAAACCCGCCATCGCAAGCTGATTGAACTCGCTCCCGATCTGATTTGTGTTTTAACCAATGGGTTCATTTCGCTGATCAATTCTTCGGGCTCCCGCATCCTGGGCGCCAAGGAAGCCGAAATTCTGATTGGACAATCGTTTGCGGCTTTCGTCCATCCCGACTTCAGGGCTTCGTTGGGCGAGGGCATGAAAAACCTGCTCAACGATGGCAGTTGGATTCCCATCAAACTTGTCCGCATCGGGGGTGTCGTGATCGATGCGGAACTGGCGGCCACCCAGTTTGATCAAGATGAGCCGGAATCCATCATGATTGTCGCCCGCGACGTAAGCGAACGACAGCGGATCGCAGAAAACCTGCTCAGTCGCGAAGAACGGCTGCGCGGCATCATGGAGACCGTGGCAGATGCAATCATTACTATCGATGAACGGGGCAAGGTGGATTCCTTCAATCCCGCGGCCGAACGCATGTTCGGTTATAAGGCCGGAGATATCATCGGCAACAACATAAACATGTTGATGCCGGAACCCTACCAAAGCGAACACGACGGTTATCTCAAGCGCTATAAGCGAACAGGCAAAGCCCGCCTCATCGGCAAGGGGCGGGAAGTTCTGGGGCAAAAGAAAAACGGCGCCGTCTTCCCCATTGATCTTTCGGTAAGCGAAATGCGCCGCAATGGGCGCAGCACCTTCATCGGGGTTATCCGCGACATTACCGATCAAAAACGTGCCGAGGCGATTCTGCGGGAAAGCGAAGAACGTTTCGCCCTCGCCATCGAAGGCGCCAACGAAGGCATCTGGGATTGGAATATCGAGGAGGACAAACTTTATATTTCACCCCGGCTCCAGGATATGCTGGGAATGGAAGGCCGTTCGGTGATCAAGGCCAAGACCTTGCAGAACAAAATTCACAAAGATGACCGGGAAAAATATCTGGCAAGCATTGTCCGGCATCTAAAGGGCGAGACCGACTATTTCGCCATCGAATTACGGCTTGTCGGCGATGACGGCGATTCGTCCTGGTTCCTGATCCGGGGAAACGCGTTGCGTCGGGAAGACGGCAGGGCTTTTCGTATGGCGGGGTCGTTGGGAGACATTACCCAACGCAAGCAGGACGAGGCTGACTTGCGCAAGGCGGTGGAAGAGGCCGAAATCGCCAACAAGGCGAAGTCGGAATTTTTGGCCAATATGTCCCATGAACTGAGAACCCCGCTCAATGCCATCATCGGCTTTGCCGATATCATGCGCGCAGGTCTATTCGGCGATATGGGTAATCCCCAGTATGACGAGTATGCGACTAATATTAGTGAATCCGGCCATCACCTTCTTGATATCATCAATGATATTCTTGACGTTTCCCGGGTTGAAGCCGGATTGCTGGAACTGAAGCCGGAACCCGTTGAGATTCTGCCGGTCGCGGAATCCTGCCTGCGTCTGATAAAGGAGCGGGCCGAACAGGCCGGCGTCAGCCTCCGCCGGAATATCCAGAAGGACCTGCCCAATCTTTTAACGGAACCCCGTCGCCTGAAGCAGATTCTCCTCAACCTGCTATCCAATGCGGTTAAGTTCACGCCGAAAAACGGCCAGGTCACGCTCCATGCCCGCGCGCTAAAATCCGGAGCCCTTGTTATTTCGGTGACGGATACCGGGATTGGGATGTCGGCCAAGGGAATTAAGAAGGCGCTTATCCCCTTTGGGCAGGTGGACAGCAGACTCTCCAGAAAATATGAAGGGACCGGCCTCGGATTGCCCCTGACCAAAGGTTTTGTCGAACTTCACGGCGGTACGCTTGATATACAAAGTAAGCTGGGCAAAGGAACCACCGTTTCCGTCCGCTTCCCTCCCGACTCCGTGGTATCATGAGGTTCGTGCGAACGGCACAGGACATGGACGGTTAAAGGCGGGCGAGACAGGTGCGCATAGCCACCTTCAATAC
>JAOUPW010000213.1 GCA_029879665.1 Rhodospirillales bacterium
AGAACGTTGACCGGAAAGATTACCCGGCTTTATCATCAGGGAGACGCATCTATGTCCTTTGCCCAATCTCAACGGCTTACATCCGCTGGGGCCAAGAAAATGGCGGCAGCCGCCGTTGCCAAAGCAGAAGAATTTGGAATTTCAGCGACCGTCGCCATCGTTGACGCCGGCGGTCACATGATTCAATTGGAACGCATGGATAACGGTCGTTTCCACACCGTTCATTCCTCCACCACCAAGGCAGTCTGCGCCGCATCCAACAAACGCCCAACCACCACCAAGGGCGCCCAGGGCCAGGACCTGGACACCCTGCATGCCATCGGACTCAGCCTCGCGGCGGGACCGGGACGCTGGACCGCCATGGAAGGCGGTTTCCCCATTATGATCAAAGGCGAATGTGTCGGCGGTATCGGCGTCAGCGGCGGCGACTGGAAACAGGACGAAGACATGGCGCTGGCTGCGATCAATGCCGTCGGAGCGGATATCCTGTCTTAATTGGAAAATTGCCTGCGAATAAAACAACCTTAGGGAGGACACATAACATGAAACATTTAAAATCATTAAATACCAAAGCGGCGGCGTTCGCCGTTGCCACCGCGTTCGCGTTTCCCGCTGTGGCCCAATTCCCATCGGGCCCGATCGAGTTCGTGATTCCCTTCGGCGCCGGTGGCGGCGCCGATATCGAAGGCCGGCTGCTGGCCACGGAAATGGGTAAAATTCTCGGCGTTGCCGTGGTCCCCATCAACAAGCCCGGCGCCGGCGGTGCAGTCACCTACACCTACGTTAAAAATTCCAAGCCCGACGGGCACACGATTGCCTGGAACTCCACCTCCATTCTGACCACTACAAATATCGGAAATGTGGATTATGACCACAGTGCACTCGATCACATCGGCCGGGTCGAATTTCAACCCATGCCGTTCGCGGTAAAGGCGGATGCACCGTGGAAAACACTTGGCGACTTCGCCGCCGACTGCAAAAAAAACCCGGGCAAGTACAAGGTTGCCAATTCCACCGCTGGTAGCGCCACCCATTTGGCCGCAATTGCACTGATGAACGCTATTGGTTGTGACGTTATCCACCTGCCGGCCGGAGTTAAACGCCGCAACGCCACCGTGCTTTCCGGCGAAGCCCAGGCCATGATCGCACCGTTGGGTGCCGCCGTTAACCTGAAAAAGGCGAAAAAAATCCGCGTTCTCGCAATGCCCACGGAATCCCGTAGCGAGCTGATGCCTGACGTACCGACGGCCAAGGAACTGGGGTACAACGCCGTGCTCGAACTATTCAGAGGACTTTCGGTGGCCAAGGGGACCCCCAAGGAAATCAAGGATAAGCTGGCCGACGCCATGTTCAAAGCGGCCAATTCCGCAGCCTTCGTCAAGCTTTCCAAAAAGAGCGGCTTCACCATTGCGCCCATGAAGGTCGATGCCTTCGAAGCCTATCTCAAGAATGAAAATGTAAATGTTGTCAACATCATGAAAGCAGCGGGGCTGTATCAGTCCAAGAAGAAGAAATAATCCACTCGGCATTCGAACCTAAAGACCGGCCTTGACCCGTCCTAAGTCAGCTTTGGCGGCGAGGCCGGTCCGGTGGTTCAGACGAAATATCTCTCTCGAAAGCAATGGCTGCGGATAACACATGCGGATCCGGAACATCATCGCCGGCCTGACCCTGACGGCCCTGGGTCTGATTTACGGCTTCCTGACTACGGGGCTTCCCGTACGCTCCCTGCCCAACACACCAGGACCGTCGTTCTTTCCCTGGATCATTACCGCGCTTCTTCTTGTTCTTTCCGTTTCCTTGCTGGTTCAGGGTCTGCGCATGGAAGAAACCGAACCAAGCAACGGCAAAAAACGACCCATTCCGCAGGCCCTGTTTCTCTGCCTGTTCATCGTCTATCTGGCGGCGCTGCCATTTTTCGGCTTTCTATTCACCAGCATTCCCTTCTTTGCCGCCCTCATAGTGATGTACGGCGAACGGAGGAAAGCGTGGGTCGCATCTTTTGCTATCGGCGTACCGGTTTTTCTTCTGTTGCTGTTCCGTGACGGTTTTTCCATTCCCCTTCCCCGGGGCAGCTTGGGCTTTCTGTTAGGATGAACGCCGATATCCTCCAGGGTTTTCTGCAGGCAAGCCTGCCCGTCAACTTGATGGCCACCGCCATCGGGGCTCTTTTAGGTATCACCGTCGGCATGATTCCGGGAATGACCATCAGTTCCGGCATTATCATCGTGTTACCCCTGACCTTCGTGCTCGACCCGGGCATGTCCATCGCCCTGCTGCTGGGCCTTTACGTCAGCGGCATGACCGGCGGAAGCTTTTCTGCGACCCTCCTTAATATTCCCGGCACGCCTTCGGCATCGGCAACCGCCATTGACGGTTACCCCCTGGCGCAGAAGGGCGAAGCCGGTCGCGCGCTGGGCATCAGCATTTCCGCCAGCTTCATCGGCGGCATGTTCAGCTTTTTCTGCCTATATTTCATCGCGCCCCTTCTGGCCGATGTTGCCCTGGAATTCCGCACACAGGACCTCTTCAGCCTGATCTTTTTCGGCCTCACCATCATTTGCAGCTTCGCCGCCAAATCCCTGATTAAGGGGCTTCTTTCCGCCGTTATCGGGCTTCTTATCGTCACCATCGGCCAGGACCCGGTGATGGGCACGGCACGCTTCACCTTTGGAGATGCCAATATTCTGTCCGGCATTCATTTTCTGACAGCCCTGATCGGCCTGTTCGCCATCCCGCAACTTGTCGGAAGCCTGCGCGAGACAGGTCGCCGCACCGCCGGCGCGGACCAGATCTTCGGTTCCATCCTTCCCAAATTGGCTGATCTCAAGCAGATTATCCGACCCGTTTCCATCGGCTCGTCGATCGGCGCCTTCTTAGGCATTTTGCCCGGCGTCGGCGGCCCCATTGCCGCCTTCATCAGCTACGATTACGCCAAAAAGTCGAGTAAAAAACCGGAGGATTTCGGCAAGGGCTCGGTCGAGGGTGTGGCAGCGCCGGAAGCTGCCAATAACGCGGTCACCGGCGGCGCCCTGATCCCGATGATGACTCTGGGCATTCCCGGCGACCCGGTCACCGCCATCCTCATCGGTGCACTACTGGTCCACGGTCTGGCGCCAGGCCCGTTGTTGTTCCTGGAACGCGCCGATTTTGCCTACGGCGTTATCTTTTCCTTTTTCTGGGCCAACATCTTCAACCTGATCATTTCCTTTTCCGGCTTGCGCCTACTCATCAAGGTACTGGCCGCGCCCAAGGCGCTGATGATGCCGGCGATCGCGCTTTTCTGCGTCGTCGGCAGCTACGCCCTGCGCAATTCCTTCTTCGATGTCTATGTCATGTTCTTTTTCGGCCTTATCGGCCTTACCATGAAGTGGCTCAACATACCGGTGGTGCCCATGCTGTTGGCCCTGGTCCTGGGCAAGCAATTGGAAGAACACCTGCGCGTCGCGCTTACCAGCTCCAAGGGCGACATCAGCATCTTCTTCACCTCCCCCATCAGTGCCATCTTCCTCGCCCTGTCGATTTTTTCCATCGTCTGGTCGTTCACCTCCGAACGACGGAAAAAAATAGCGTCAACCTGATCACTGAAAAATGAGTCTTAAAGAGCTGGAGTTAAAATCGTATAATGAATAATAGGAGTATTTAAAATGAGTTCTGAACCTGTCCGCGTCGCTTCCATAGGCTTAGGATGGTGGTCCGATGTTCTGGCCGACGCAGTCGAACGGGCTGATGGTATCAAAATCGTAAAATGCTTCACCCGCTCCGAAGACAAACGTGCTGCCTTTGCCGATAAATACAATTGCGAAGCGGTCGCCAGCTATGACGATATTCTGAGCGATGATTCGATCCAGGGCATCATCAACACCACGCCCAACAACGTGCATCTGGAAACCACACGCCAGGCAGCGGAAGCCGGCAAGCACGTATTTCTCGACAAGCCAGTCGCCAACACCATCAAGGACGGCAAGGAAATCGCACGCATTGTCAAAGAGTGCGGCACTACCCTTTCCGTCGGCTACCAGCGCCGCCGGGAAAGTCATTTTCAGTGGATTCGAGACCGGATCGCAGAAGGAAAATTCGGCAAAATGGTGCAGGCGGAAGCCAACATCAGCCGCGACCGCGTCGGCAAGTTCGACATCAACTCCTGGCGCTACACCAGCGAAGGCATGCCCGGCGGGGTTATGCTTCAAATCGGGGTGCATTACGTGGACGTGCTGGAAACCATATTGGGCCGCGTCAAGACGGTCTCTGGCATGGCCTCGCAACTGGTTCTACCGGGCGATAACCCGGACGTGGCAGGTCTGTTGATGAAGCATGAAAACGGCGCCATCTCGACCCTTTCCGCCGGATACGCGTCGGCGTCAGAATACTACCTGATGAATATTTACGGCAAAGAGGCGACTGCATATTACGATCTGCACAACGGACTGCGCTATCTGACTCGTGGCGGCGACACTCCCGAAACCGTTTCCGTTGAAAAGAACGACACCATCGCCGAGGAAATGACCGAATTCGGAAACTGCATCCGGGGCACCGCAACCCCGGAAGTTGACGCCATGCGCGCCACCGAATCGCTCGCCGTGATCCGTGCCGGGGTTAAGTCCGTGCGCGAGGGCCGCGCCGTCGATGTAGAGGAAATCCTCAGCGACCCCAACGAATAAGTCCAACGAGGAGAACGCCCATGACGAACCCATTGGTCAGCGGTGACTGGCTGGAACAACATCTCGATGATGCGAACGTTCGCGTGGTCGAAATTTCTTCGACCCCGGACAATTCCAAGTACCGTGAAGGACACATCCCGGGCGCCGCATGGTTT
>JAOUPW010000214.1 GCA_029879665.1 Rhodospirillales bacterium
CGGTTCTGCCCGCTCCATGGGGATCGAGGTGGTGGATTAGGGTCATGGCAAAACACGGAAAACGTTTTAAAAAAGCTGGCGAAACCATTAATAGGCAAAATTTTTATGACCTTGGGGACGCCTTAAGCCTGGTCAAGAGCAACGCCACGGCCAAGTTCGATGAGACCGTCGAGATCGCCGTTAATCTGGGGGTTGATCCCAAGCACGCCGATCAAATGGTGCGCGGCGTGATTTCCCTGCCTCATGGGACCGGTAAATCCCTTCGTGTCGCCGTGTTCGCCAAGGGCGACAAGGCCAAGGAGGCGAAAGACGCCGGCGCGGATTTGGTCGGCGCTGATGATTTGGCGGAAAAAATTCAGAACGGTGAAATGAATTTCGATCGTTGTGTCGCCACGCCGGACATGATGGCCGTGGTCGGAAAATTGGGCAAGGTGCTTGGTCCGCGCGGATTAATGCCGAATCCCAAGCTTGGAACCGTAACCCCCGACGTGGCCACAGCCGTAAGGGCGGCCAAGGCGGGACAGATCGAATTCCGGGTTGAAAAGGAAGGCGTCGTTCACGCCGGTATCGGTAAGGCCAGCTTTTCCGCTGATAATCTGGCGGAAAACGTCAGCGCCTTTATCGACGCCCTTAACAAAGCCAAGCCGAGCGGAGCCAAGGGAACCTATCTCAAGCGGGTCAGCCTGAGTTCGAGCATGGGGCCTGGATTAAAAGTGAACGTTGCCTCGATTTTGAACTGAGGCGAAGGAAGTATATGAAGAATTTACCGATCCGGTTTCCGGATCGGTAAAGGAAGCGACCTTAAAACCGCTTCCACCCTGTCCAAGACTGTAGGTGCCATTCCTTTCGGGGTGGTTTAATGGAAGTTTCCGCCTGCACAGACAGTGCTGAAAACCGTTTTTCGGGGCCGAAAGGTTCCTTGAACGGCTTGAACTGCTGCACTGGACAGGCGAACCGGCCCTTCGGGTTTCCGGGGGCCATGAGTCTAAGGCTCAGGACACGCCCTTGTATCGTCAAGAGCGTGTTTATGGGCAAAACTGGAGACGAGCAGTGGACCGAGTGCAAAAAGAAGAACTGGTTGCATCGATGCGCACGGTGTTCGAAGAAAAAGCCCTTGTGGTGGTAACTCATTACTCCGGCCTCACGGTCGCGGAAATGAGTGATCTTCGTGACAAAATGCGTGAAGCAGGTGCTGGTTTTAAAGTGACCAAAAACCGGCTCATGCGTCTCGCCCTTAATGGCACTAAGTGCTCCGCCCTGAACGACCTGTTTACCGGACCGACGGCAATTGCGTATTCCGACGATCCGGTGGCGGCCGCGAAGGTTGCAGTAACTTACGCCAAAAGTAACGACAAGCTTGTCGTTATCGGCGGCATCCTTGGTGAGGAAGGTCTCGATGTTGATGGGGTCAAAGCCCTGGCATCGTTGCCGTCCCTGGACGAACTGAGGGCCAGAATCGTCGGCATGATTAGTACGCCGGCGACGCGCATTGCAGGCGTTCTGCAGGCGCCGGCCAGTCAGGTTGCCCGTGTTTTGGGTGCTCATGCTGAAAAAGGCGAAGCCGCGTAACCGTCAATAATTTTTTGTGAACCAACAACAGTTCAAGCCTAAGGAGTTAGTTAAAATGGCGAATTTGGATCAAATCGTAGAAGAGCTTTCAAGCCTGACCGTCATGGAGGCGGCAGAGCTTTCGAAATTACTGGAAGAAAAATGGGGCGTTTCCGCCGCCGCGCCGGTTGCGGCAGTTGCCGCGCCTGCCGCCGGGGGTGAAGCCGCCGAGGAAAAAACTGACTTTGATGTTGTTCTTGCCGCGATTGGCGACAAAAAAATCAACGTCATTAAGGAAGTTCGTGCGATCACCGGTCTCGGCCTGAAGGAAGCCAAGGAATTGGTTGAAGGTGCCCCCAAGACGGTTAAGGAAGGCGCTAAAAAGGAAGAAGCCGAAGAGATCAAGAAGAAACTCGAAGAGGCCGGCGCAACGGTCGAACTTAAGTAAGGCGTATTGTTTGATTTCAATATTGAACACCGTCTTTAAAAGCACTGAACTCGGAGTCGGTAAGGGAAGCTCCCTTGCCGACTTCGGGCCTGTCTTTATTGCTGCATCCGCCCGTATTGGCTTTGCCGTAGCCGGAAAAGCGGATGTAAGTACCTCGACACGCTGGGGTGTATGACCCCCTTGTGCATTTTGTGCTGTGCACTCGGAAGCGTTGAAACATGGTCTCCCATTTTCGTCCGCGGCGGACGGGATAGGGCGTAGGCCTAGATGAAATGTTGAAGTTGAGGAACTGTAATGGCTAAGTCATTTACCGGTCGCAAAAGAATTCGCAAGGACTTTGGGCAGCTGACGTCAGTGGTCCCTATGCCCAACCTGATCGAGGTACAAAAAACCTCCTATGATCATTTCCTGCAACGCTATACCCCCGCCGGGGAACGCGAAGACGCGGGACTGCAGGCAGTTTTCAAGTCGGTTTTTCCGATCCAGGATTTTTCCGAGCGCGGCACGCTCGAGTACGTCGATTACGAGTTCGAGACCCCCAAATACGACGTCGAGGAATGTCAGCAACGCGGCATGACCTATGCGGCGCCGTTGAAGGTGACCTTGCGTCTGGTTGTCTGGGATATCGACGAGGAAACCGGTGCGAGATCCATCCGCGATATTAAGGAACAGGATGTGTACATGGGCGATATGCCGCTCATGACCCAGAACGGCACTTTTGTTGTCAACGGCACCGAGCGCGTTATCGTTTCCCAGATGCATCGCAGCCCTGGCGTCTTTTTCGATCACGACAAGGGAAAGACTCATTCCTCCGGTAAATACCTGTTTGCGGCCCGCATTATTCCTTATCGCGGATCCTGGCTTGATTTCGAATTTGATGCCAAGGATCTGGTTTATGTTCGTATCGACCGCCGCCGCAAATTACCTGTGACGACGCTCCTTCTTGCGCTTGAAAGCGAAAAATCCGAAAAGCTGCGCCTTCGTCGTGAAGCCCAGGGAAAAGAAGCGGATCCCAGCGAAAAAGAGGGAATCTCTCCAGAAGAAATTCTTGATTATTATTACGGCAAGGTCCTGTTCTCCAGAGTTAAAAAAGGCTGGAAGACGCCGTTTGTTGCGAGTCAACTGCGCGGCATTAAGCTTACCGCGGACCTGATCAACGCGAAAAACGGGCGATCCGTGGCCGAAGCCGGCACCAAGATGACGCCGCGTCTATTGCGCAAGCTTGAAGAGAAGGGCCTTGAGGATATTCTTGTTAACGACGAAGATCTGATCGGGCGCTATGTCGCGATTGATATTGTCAATCCGAATACCGGAGAAATCTATTGTGAGGCCGGTGACGAAATAATCGAGGAAACGCTCGAGACCCTTTCCGTCGCGGGGGTTGATGAAATTCCGACATTGGCGATCGATCACGTCAATGTCGGCCCCTATATCCGCAATACCCTGGCGGTCGATAAAAACACCTGCCGGGAAGAAGCCCTGATCGACATCTATCGGGTAATGCGTCCGGGTGAACCGCCGACCCTCGACACGGCTGAAAAGCTTTTCAACGGATTGATTTTTGATCCCGAAAGATATGATCTTTCGGCCGTTGGCCGCGTCAAGATGAATGCCCGGCTTGGATTCGAAACCGAAGACACGCTGCGCATTCTTCGCCGGGAAGATATCCTGGAAGTCGTCCGTACCATGGTTGAGTTGAAAGATGGCCGTGGCGAAATCGATGACATCGATCACCTTGGCAACCGCCGCGTACGGTCTGTCGGCGAGTTGATGGAAAACCAGTATCGGGTCGGTCTCCTGCGTATGGAGCGCGCCATCCGCGAGCGCATGAGTTCCGTGGATATCGACACTGTCATGCCCCATGACCTTATCAACGCCAAGCCGGCGGCGGCGGCGGTTCGTGAATTCTTCGGATCCAGCCAGTTGTCTCAGTTCATGGACCAGACCAACCCCCTGTCGGAAATCACCCACAAACGGCGCCTGTCGGCGCTTGGACCGGGCGGTTTGACGCGGGAACGGGCTGGGTTCGAAGTCCGCGATGTTCATACAACGCACTATGGCCGCATCTGCCCCATTGAAACGCCGGAAGGGCCGAATATCGGGCTGATCAACAGCCTGGCAACCTATGCCCGCGTCAATAAGTACGGATTCATCGAAACTCCGTATCGAAAAGTGTCGAACGGCAAGGTAACCGACGACGTTGTTTATATGTCGGCCATGGAAGAAGGCCGGTACACGATTGCCCAGGCCAACGCCAAGCTGGATGACAAAGGATCGTTCACGGAAGACCTGATCAGTTGCCGCAAGAGTGGCGACTTCGTCATGGTTCGCCCTGAGGGGATTGAATATATTGACGTCTCGCCGAAGCAGCTTGTTTCAGTGGCAACCGCGCTTATTCCGTTCTTGGAAAACGATGATGCCAACCGGGCGCTGATGGGCTCCAACATGATGCGCCAGGCGGTACCGTTGATCCGCGCCGAAGCGCCGCTGGTTGGAACCGGTATGGAACTTGCCGTGGCACAGGATTCAGGCGCGACCATTGTCGCCCGGCGGTCCGGTGTCATCGATCAGGTTGATGGAACCCGTATCGTTGTCCGCGCAACCGAGGAAAAATCTCACTCCGCGGCGGGCGTGGATATCTACAATCTGCTTAAATTCCAGCGCTCCAACCAAAACACCTATCTGCATCAACGTCCCTTGGTGAAAGTGGGCGATCTGGTGAATGCCGGCGATACCATCGCCGACGGTCCCTCCACGGACCTGGGGGAACTGGCGCTGGGTAAAAACGT
>JAOUPW010000215.1 GCA_029879665.1 Rhodospirillales bacterium
TCAGAGCGCTGCTCAGCGTCTATCAGGACATGCAAAAGGATCCGACGATCATCCGCAGAGAAACCAACCCAGACGGGCCGATTGGGCAATTGCCAAAACAGGTTCTCGCTGAATTGGACGGTTTCTACACGGAGGCAGTCGAGGGCGGTTTGTACGATCCAAATGGCGGTGGAGAAAAAGCCGCAAAAGCCGATTTGGAATGGTATTCCAAAGCCGGTCAGCTTACCGGAAAACTATCTGATCTGAAGATCGAAGATTTCTGGTATATGGAACCGCTTAAAAAAGCTATGAAGTAAATACCGCGTGGATCAGGCGTCGGTATTTTCGACGCCTGATCACGCTTATTTTTCCCCTGCAAAACTGTTTATATAATGTTTATGCGACATCGCGCGTTATTTCTGAAAATTCTATCGTCTGTTTTGATTTTCGGCGCATGGGAAATAGCCGGTAGAGTCCCGGTGAGTTTTGCCTTCCCGACGTTTCTGGAATCGATGGAAGCTCTTTGGATTCTCACCGTTAAAGGGACTATATTTACGGCCTATGCGGAAACGCTGAAACCGCTTGCGGTCGGTGTTTTGATTTCGGCGTTTCTCGGAGTCGGAATCGGGATTTGGATTGGTTTGAGCCGTACGTTTGACTGGCTGGTCTCTCCGATTTTCGTTGTCATGCAATCCGCGCCGCTGGCCGCACTTATTCCCTTGCTGATTATGGTTTACGGAATAGGCATGACCTCTAAAGTGTTCGTGGTTTGCATCATGGCCATGCCGGTAATTGTTTTGAATACCGCCGGCTCGGTTCGAAATACTTCCGTCTCCCTGATTGAAATGGGGAAATCCTTTCTCGGAACGAGAAAAGATATCATCCTGAAAGTAGTTTTGCCTTCCGCCTCGCCTATTATTTTCGCGGGACTTCGCCTCGGCATATCGGCCGGATTTATTGGAGCCATCCTATCAGAACTGAAAATCACACCGACTGGGGTTGGTGACATCATCACTTACAGTCGCTCCATCGCCGATTATCCCAGCATGTATGCAGCCATTTTTTCGATAATTGTGTTTGCCGTACTTTTTCTGAACGTGCTTGAACGCATCGAAAAAAGGCTTTTCAAAGGAAGCAACAATGAATTTGTCAAAGACTGACCCTGAGTGAGAAGCAACAATTTATGAATATTCAGACGACATCAACCAACGCCGTGGCGGTTCGTAATGTTTTCAAGAATTACGGAGAGGTCGAGGCCCTGCAGGACCTGTCCCTTGATTTTCCAAAGGGCGAACTGACCTCATTGCTGGGCCCGTCCGGCTGTGGGAAAACCACGCTTCTGAAAATTATTGCCGGTCTGCTTCCTGCAACCAGCGGCGAAGTTATCGTAAACGGCAAGACGGTTTCCGGTCCCGGACCGGACCGGGCCTTTGTTTTCCAGGATTTCGCCCTGTTGCCCTGGGCCGATGTCATTAGGAATGTCGCTTTCGGACTGGAACTCCGCGGTGTCGCCAAGACCGAAAGGGAAGCGATCGCCGAAAAATATATTTCAAATGTCGGGTTGAGCGGGTTTGAACATAAGTTTCCCGATCAACTTTCCGGCGGCATGAGACAGCGGGTGGGTCTGGCCAGGGCATTGAGTGTGGATGCCGAAGTCCTGTTGATGGATGAACCGTTTTCAGCTGTTGATGAACAAACGCGCAGAAAATTTCAGGAAGATTTACTGAATTTGGTGAAGCACGAAAACAAGACTTTCCTTTTCGTCACCCACTCGATTGAAGAAGCAGTCTATGTTTCCGACCAAATAGCCCTCTTGTTGCCGCGGCCAAGCCGCGTGTCTGAAATTATTCGTCCCGGAGGTTTTCGGGACAAGGACGTCGACAGCATCAGACGCGATCCTGAATATCTTGATATTGTCGATAGAATCTGGAAATCACTACGCAGTTATGTTGAGTAATCAATCGTTATGAAACTTTTTGGCTACCAGTTACCGGCGATGTCCTCTCTGCTGGTTTGGGGAATTCTTTGGGAAGCCGTCGGGCAGTTGGAATTAACGTTCTTTCTGCCCGCCTTGTCGGATATTTTTGTTACCTTATCCGAAATTTATTCGACAAAGCCTTTTATCAAGGCGCTGACCGAAACGGCACAGGCTTTTTTCCTGGGCACCTTTTTCGCCATTTCCATTGGTATTCCTGTTGGTATTCTGATGGGAAAAAACCGGCTGATCGACGAAATACTGCTCCCTTGGGTCAACGTGTTTCTTAGCGCTCCTCTTACAGCCCTGGTTCCGGTTCTGATGGTTCTGTTCGGGTTCGGATTGAAATCCATTATCATCACGACCGCATTATTCGCGATCTGGATCATTGTTTTAAACGCGCGCGCAGGCGTGAAGCAAATAAATCCGTCACTGGTCGAAATGGCCCATTCCTTTGGCGCCTCGCCCATGGATGCTTTTCTCAAAATCTATTTCTGGGCTGCGCTGCCTGAAATCCTGAGCGGAGTGCGGATCGGGTTCATCCGCGCCGTCAAGGGCGTGATCATCGGCCAGCTGCTGATCTCCATCGTCGGCTTTGGCGCCCTTTTTGAGTTATATTCTCAACAGTTTCTTATGTCTCATTTTTGGGCTGTCTTGTTGGTATTATTCGCCTTGGCATTCTCAATATCTGAATTCCTTGCTTCTTTGGAACGCAAAGTTGCCTACTACGCGGCCAAAAGATAAATTCGAAAATTATCGATAAATCCTGCTGCCCGCGATTTGACGAATAACGCATAGGGTGTTTGTAAGCTTTTGATTTATAAGGAGATATATATGAACTTCGTCTTTCCCCCGCACCCCACGGTCTCAATAGAGGTCTCCGGATCCAATGACCGCTTCCCGGTTCGCCGCATTTATTGCGTCGGGCGCAATTACGCTGAACATGTCCGGGAAATGGGCCATGACGACCGGGAGCCGCCGTTTTTCTTTCAGAAGCCGGCGGACGCCATCGTCGCCAACGGCGGCGAATTCCCCTATCCGCCGAAATCCGACAACGTGCACCATGAAATCGAGCTGGTGGTGGCCATCGGCAAGGGCGGCAAGGATATTCCCGTCGACAAGGCCCTGGACCATATCTTCGGCTATGCCGTCGGCATCGACATGACGCGGCGCGATCTTCAGGGCGAAGCCAAGAAAATGGGCCGGCCCTGGGATGTCGGCAAGGCCTTCGATCATGCCGCGCCCTGTGCCGCCATCGTGCCGGTGGAAAAGATCGGCCACCCCGACAAAGGTTCCATCTGGATCAAGGTCAACGGGGAAATGAAGCAAGACGGCGATCTTTCGGAACAGATCTGGAATGTTCAGGAGGCCCTTTCCTACCTTTCCGGCTTGTTCGAACTGGTTCCCGGCGATCTGATCTATACGGGCACGCCCGCCGGCGTCGGACCGGTCGTGAAGGGCGACGTGATGGAAGGCGGCATCGAAGGCATCGGTGAAATCAAGATTACCGTCGTTTAAAAGAAAAATTCTCTTTTGTAGCCATTCATTGGCCGCACCCCAAAGAAACCCCGCCACCGCAAGATGGCGGGGTTTCTATTTATCGACGAACCATCATTATAACCGAATGGAAAGTCCCCCATCGCAACATCTTGTTCTGGCGCCCAGCAAGGCCCTGGAAGAACTGCCCGTCGAGACAGTTGCGAGTGTTTATTCCGTTCCCGCTATTCAATACAGAATTTGATCAATATGCCAATTGGTCAGAACGGCAGCAAAAAACAATAATTTTCAATAATTAAAATGGGGTCAGATGGAGTTCGTTGACACCCAAAAATTAATTTGTTGATAAAGAGTCTCAATTAAGAACTATAATAAAAAAACATGGGAGTTGGCCATGGTTTCTTGGCTTCTTTTTACCTGCCATTTATTCCAGCTTCTGTTAAAGGCAACCCCGCGTAATAAATACGAACCTTGAATAACTGGCGAAAAATAACGCATTGGCTCACTAGGGAGGAAATGATGAGAACTGTGTCTAAGAAACTTACCCTGATTGTTGCGTCGTTGCTCTTAACCGCAGTGTTTATGACGAGCAACGCTTACGCCGCAAAAATCCGCATTGCACTTGCCGAAACACCATCAGACGAACTGGCTGCTTTTTTTGTGGCGTTAGACCGGGCGAAAGCCAATGGCCTGAATTACGAGTGGACGGCGTTTTCCGATGAGGAACTGGCGATTCAGGCCGTTCTGAGCGGGCAAATGGATATTGGATTCGGCACGCCCTATTCCGCGATGCAGAAATCCAAGGCGCCTATTCGGATCATATTTCAGTTGTCAAAATTGAAATTCTTTCCAGTATCTTCTAAAAAATACAGCAAACTTGAGGATCTTAACGGTGAGCCGATTTTGCTTCATTCCCGTGGCGGCGGAACGGACTCTATTGCCAACGTGATCGAAGACCGACTGAAAATCAAATTCGGC
Organism: Rhodospirillales bacterium; assembly: GCA_029879665.1. Lineage (GTDB taxonomy): Bacteria > Pseudomonadota > Alphaproteobacteria > Rhodospirillales > JAOUPW01 > JAOUPW01. Next base: position 4,430 of record JAOUPW010000215.1, read on the forward strand.
AAGCGGTCTTATGTTCCGGGCAGTGCAAATAGAATTGTTGCGCTCGTCTCCGGAAAGACGGACGCAACCATCGTCGACCTTTCGAACAAGAACAAACTTGTCAAAAAGCACGGGAATAAATTCAATGTGCTTCCCATGTTCGATGTTGACGCAAGTGACGAAGCCTTGTTCGCCAACCTGAACTGGATCAAGGCCAACGCCAAAGACGTCGACATTTTTGTCAGAGCACTGCTCAGCGTCTATCAGGACATGCAAAAGGATCCGACGATCATCCGCAGAGAAACCAACCCAGACGGGCCGATTGGGCAATTGCCAAAACAGGTTCTCGCTGAATTGGACGGTTTCTACACGGAG
>JAOUPW010000216.1 GCA_029879665.1 Rhodospirillales bacterium
GGTAGTAATTTCTTGGCACCAAAACGAAGTTGGGGCAAGAACTGACAAAGTAATTCAAACTGGGAGCCAGGCTGCTGGGTCTTTATCCCTTCGTAAATTTTTAAACTTCACCGGACAATAATAATCACAATGAAACCCCTGGGTATTACACCTGGCGGCTTAAAAGCCGCCTTAAGCGTCAAGGAACATTACAGAAGCGGCCAGCCGCTCTGTCTTCCAGGCAAAATTGACCGGATTCTCATTCCGGAAACCCTGTTGAATGCGGAAATCGACCTTCAGGACTACGAAGACCCTCTACCGCTCGCCATGATGGCGATAAAAGATCCGGAATCTCCCATGGCGCTTGCGGCAGCGACGCGGCTTGGTCCCCTGGGCAAGCAGACCGAGCTTGTTGCAGGTGTCTTCAGGCTGGTCGGTGAAGCGACCCGGCATCCGCTGGTTGCGCAATCCGTAGAATTGATTACGGAAAATTCCTTCAATCCGGTCGCCGTTGCCCATGTCCGTCGACATGCCGCGAAATACATCGTTCGTACCCGGCAACAATACACCACCGCACTGCGCCAGAACCTTCAGGCCTTACTGGAAGGGGTAATTGCCCCGCGACAGTTCGTGAAGGAGTTTTTTGAACTGACCGCTGCCGGCAATATGCGCCATCAAATCCGCGGCAAGTTGGTTCTGAGCCTGCTGTCTTCTCCTACCATCCGCCCAAGCATTAAATTCTTGATGCTCGAAAACTTCGAAAAATTTCCGGAATCGGTCCGTTTTTTCATTATTTCGGGAATTCTCAAGGCGGAACCATCCCGCCATCTGGATGTAATAAAAGAAGAATTGCGCTGGATCATTCGACCGGAACGGCAAGCTCCTGATATTCACTAGATATTCACGAAGCGCCTTTTACCTTATTTTGTATTAAACGGACAAAAACGGCTTTCTCGGAGAGGAAGCCGTACTTATCTATGGGTCGATTAAACTTAACTTTGGCGGATTAGCCCTAATGAACCTCAGCAGCATGTTTTCCCGCCTCCGCCCGGAAAGACTTTTTACACGCCTTGTGCTTGTTTTTATCTTGATCTTTGTTTTCGGTGCCGGCGGGCTCTCGCTTCATGTGATCCAGGAGGAAACGGAACTCTCCAGGAAGAGAGAGGCCGACCATGCAACGAAACTAGCGCAACATATGGCAACAATGATTGAGGAAACCAATGATCATCAGGGCCATGAAGAAATTATACATTATCTTCAGGCGATTTCGCCATTTCATCATGTCCTTGAAATTGTCATTTATGGAGAATCCGGAACCGTTCTCGGCAAAATGACCAGAAACGCGAACGGGGTTCCTTCTTACAAGACGGGCACCGGCAACGCGGAAGTTGCGCCACCGGAAGATAGATTTCTGATCATCAAGAACAATGATCGCTACCTGACTCTTTGGGCGCCAATTTTGGATAAAGCATCTGCCGGCTGGGTCAAGATGGATTATAGCCTCGATGAGGTTTCGGATTTTCACATGCGGATCCTGAAGGATACTCTTCTGGATTTTTTTCTAATCCTCCTAATTTCAAGTATCTCTATATTTTTCCTTTTCCGTCGGCCGGTCCGCGCGATTGGGGTGGCCACTAAGTTCGCTGCCGAACTTCACGACAGGCAGGGGGAAGTCATATCGCTTGAATCGCGTACGAAAGAATTCGTCGATCTGGAAAATGCGCTCAATTCCGCTTCCCGGGAACTTTCTGAACACGAAGATGCGTTGGCGGAAACCTCGGAAATGCTTGAAACGGTTCTGGAAAATATGGCCGACGGCGTAGTGACGATTGATTCGCGGGGAATCATTCAAAACTTCAATTCATCGGCGGAACGAATTTTCGGATATTCGGCAAAAGAAGCCATAGGCTGCAATGTTTCAATTCTAATGCCGGATAATGAAGGCCGGATTCATGACCATTATGTCGACCGTTACAACAGGACCGGCGAAGCACATGTTGTCGGCATGCGCCGGGAATTTATCGGAGAAAGAAAAAACGGAGAGACTTTCCCCTTATCCGTTACGCTCGGGGAGTTTATTTTCAGGGGTGACCCATATTTCGTCGGCTCGATCAGGGATGAAACCGAGCGTAAGCATGCAGAACAGGAATTAATCCGCTCCCGGGAGAGCCTTGGCACCGCGCAGCGAATAGCGGGGTTGGGAAGCTGGGAATGGAATATCGTCAACGATGAAATTTCTTGGTCACCGGAGGCGCGCAGGATTTTTGGATTGAATTCTGACGATGGCGGTCAGACGTACCAATCGGCCATGGATAGGATTTATCCGGATGATAAGGACGCCGTCGCCAAGATTATATCTCAGGCTTTGGAAGACGGAGAATCCTATCAAGTCGAACATCGCATTGTTCACCCGGATGGAACCATCCGGGTCGTGCAGGAAATAGGTGAAGTTGACTTCACCATGGAAGGCAAGCCTTTTCGGATTAAGGGAACCATCCACGACATAACCGAACGCTCAAAGATGGAACAGGCCTTGCGAGAGAGCGAAGAGCGGTATTCGTTGGCTTTGCAAGGGGCTAACGAGGGGATATGGGATTGGAACTACAAAACGGGAGTGCTGTTCATGTCTTCCCGTTACCGTTCGATTCTCGGTTATGAGGATGAAGGTACCTTTATGGATATTGCTGATTGGGTGGATGGAATTAACCCTGCACAGCTTAAATTTCGAAATGAGGCGCTTGATGCTCATCTGAGGGGGGAAACGGATATTTACTCCGCCGAATACCAAATGAGGAATGCGGAAAATCACTACCGCTGGGTAAGTATCAGGGGGAAGGCGTTGCGTGATGAAAACGGCGAAGTTTATCGTATAGCCGGCTCCATGACCGATGTTACGGATCGGAAAAACGCGGAAGTTCACGCACAACATTCTCAACGAATGGAAGCGGTCGGTCAGCTTGCCAGCGGTATCGCTCATGAATTCAACAATCTTCTGGTCGCCATTGGCGGTTTTTCCAGAATGGCGAGTTCGAGAATTGACGATAAGGACCGGGTCACCATGTGTCTGGAAGAAATCGCCATCGCCTCGGACAGGGCGGCGGAACTTACCAGTCAATTATTAACCTACAGCAGAAAACAGGAAGTCAGAGCTGAGCCCGTTCGTGTTCATAAGGTTGTCAAAGGGTTGGAGCGGATGCTGACTTCGGTTCTGGGCGCGAATATTGAATTTAAACTTTGCCTTTCGGACGAATGGGCCTGCGTCAACGTCGATCCGGTCCAATTGTCACAAGTTATTACCAATCTTGTTATTAATGCCCGAGATGCGATGCCCGATGGCGGAGTGCTTACCATCAGCACACGCGTCGTCGATTGCGAAGAAGATGCCGTATCCGATCGCCTGAGGGACAAATCTGAATTCTGTTCATGCATTTCGGTCAGCGATACGGGAACGGGCATAGAAGAAGAAACGATGAAGCATCTGTTCGAGCCTTTTTTCACAACTAAGGATGAAGGCAAGGGAACCGGACTGGGCCTTTCGATGGTTTATGGCGCGATTACCCAGTCGGGAGGCGAGATTGATGTCAGGAGCACCTTGGGAAAAGGCAGCACGTTTTCCATTTACCTGCCAATGTGCGACAACCCGGATGAAATCGTAAAAACGTCTGAAGATGTTATCAAGTCGGATCATGGCGGTAAAACCGTCATGATCGTCGAGGATGATCCCGCCGTCCTGAGGCTTTCTCAGGTTGCCTTTGAAGAATCCGGATTTCATGTCTTGGGCGCCCAGAACAGCGCCCAGGCCATCGAACTGTTTGGGGAGTTGAGCGGGCGGTTCGACCTTCTTCTTGTCGATTTGGAACTTCCCGGCATCTCAGGGGATGAACTGGCGCGCAGGTTTTCCGAGCAAATTCCCAATTTGAAAATTATCTTGATGTCCGGGCATGCCCCAGAAAGCTTAGATTTTAAGAAAATAATCGGAGATAATGAAGCCGTCTGGGGGGAATTTCTGCAGAAGCCGTTCAAGCCTGCTGCTTTGATAAAGCTTGCCGGAAAGCTTCTTAAATCCTAAATATATTTTCCATTAGATAAAGTAGGACAGGCCTGGAGAGTTAACCGTGAGCGTGGCTTTACAGAATATGCGGTTCCTCATTGCCGAGGATAATAAACAATCGGCGAAATTGATCGAAATGCTGTTACGCGATCTGGGATCCAAGGATGTGGTCATGGCTCACAACGGCACGGAAGCCTGGGATTATATCAATGGAGAAAGCGATATGATTTCAGAAAATTCGCCCCGCAAGCGGCCATTCGATTTAATCATATGCGATTGGAACATGCCCGAATTAACCGGGTTTGACCTGTTAAAAAAAATCCGCCGTGAAGGGTTTTTCATGCCGTTTATTATGATTACAGGCCGGGGAACGGTTGATTCCGTCATTAACGCCATGGAAGCCGGCGTTACCGAATTTTTGCCAAAACCGTTTACCCCCCATCAGTTGACGCAAAAGATTTTTACCATTCTCGATTCCAAGGAAACCCATGGCTGAACCATTGATTGGTTACGCACCTCCTTCGTCAGGTACCATGCCGGCGCCACGGCCGGTAAGCTACGCTTTTGATGGCCATCCAGATGCCGGTGAAACCCGAGAGGTCGCCCCTGGTGTTTACTGGCTTAGAATGCCGCTTCCATTCAAGCTCGACCATATCAACTTGTGGCTTCTGGAAGACGAGGGCGGGTGGACGATCATTGATACAGGCATTGCCAAAGATGACGTCAAGGCGCTCTGGGATCGTATTTTT
>JAOUPW010000217.1 GCA_029879665.1 Rhodospirillales bacterium
TGGCCAGGGCAGCCGGAATCATGGTGATGATTTTAGAATCCAGCGCGCGCGTCGCTTGTTGCAGGTTGAGCGCGCCGGACAATACCATGGCGACGGCGCCAAACAGCGCGGCGCCGACCACCGGAAACAGGCCCGATGCCGCAAGTGCTACGACGCCAACGAAGATAGTGCCCGCAAGTTTTGCATGATGGACCACCGACATTTCTTCGGTCGATCCTTCCATCAGCACCACGTTCCGGTCCGCCCGTAATGCCTTGATGGCGTCGGGATCGCCCTGCACCAAAAGCACATCGCCGGGGTTAAGAACGATATCCGATAACCGGCTTCGGATTATTTTCGCGCCCCGTTGCACGCCGACCACGAAGCACCTTGTCCGCAATTGAAATCCGGTCTGGCGAAGCCTGAGGCCGGCCATGGTCGAAGCCGGCGCAATCATGACCTCGGCCATGATGCGTTCTCCGCTCTGGAGCGCGTCCTCGCCTCCGGGTTCCTCGGCGGCGGCATGAAGGATGCCCGGGTCAAAGGACAAGGCGTCGGAAAGCGCCTTCCTCGATGCCGCGACGACGACCCGATCGCCAACCTTGATCTCAAAATCATGGTAGGGCGGCGTCAGCACTCTTTCGCCGTGGATGATCATCAGAACGCGAACGTCGGGTAGTTTGTTGATAATGCCGCCGATGGCCTTTGCGCCGACAAGGCGTGAGCTTTCACCGACCGAAATCTGGGTCATGAAGTGACGCGGCGACCGGGTCATGATGCGATGAGCCAGTGAGGTTCGTTCGGGCAGGATCCGGGGAAGAATCACCAGCACATAGGCAAGCCCGGCCCCGGCCAAGACAAGACCCGGGAGGGTGAAATCAAAGAAATCGAACTGAGCCTCGCCCATTTCCAGCAGGGCGCTGGAGACCAGCAGATTTGTTCCCGATCCGATCAATGTCGTCATTCCGCCGAGCACGGCGGCGAAACTAAGCCCCATCATCAACTTGCTGGTCGGCTGCTTCAGGCGTTCCGCCAACGTCTGCATGATTGGAATAAAGATAACAACGACGGGGATGTTGTTTAGAAAGGCGCTGACCGCAAGCACCACGACTAAAATTATGCTCACCGACAGCCAGCCCCGGGTGCCTCCGAGGGTTAAGATAAATCTCGCCACATGATCGAGAACCCCGGTTCGGACCATTCCCTGGCCGACCACCAACAGCGCCAAAACCGTGATCAGTGCCGGGTTGGCAAAGCCGTGAAGAAGGCGCTCGGCATTGAGAATGTTCAGGCCATCGGCGGAAACGACCGGAAAGAATTGGAAAAAGGCGATGAGCAAACAAATAACCGCAATCGAAGTAATCTCGATCGACAGTTTTTCAGAAACATAAAGCGCCAAAGCTCCGGCAATGAGAGCGAAGGTGGCCCACATTTGAAACCCGGGAATGATTTGTGCCGTAAGTTCTGAAGCCATCGTTTGATTCCGCCTCGGGATATTACCCCGCTACTTCAACCGTTCCTTTGTCCGGATCGACGATGACCCGGTCACCGGTTTTGATGACGCTTGTGATGTCGACGTCGAAACGGTCAACGAATGGAAGATTGGCGAAGGCCGCGCCCTGGGCCATGATCGGGTTGCCGGCATTCAAGACCAATGCCTTCGGCGCCATGCCGCGGGACGCCATCTCGCGCAGCATCCAGGCCGTTGCCACGCCGCCCTTGGCGATGTTCAGGACCAGGATTTTGCCAACGTAGTTTTCACCGTGAAGTTTGTGTTGCGGCCTGGAAAAAGTGCCCTCGATGCGGTTGAGGTCATAACGCGCGCTGAAATTATCGTCGGCGACCAGGGCGACGCCTTCGACGCGCTCGCCGATGCCGCGGTGGCCCTGAAAAACTTTGTTGTCCGGTCCGCTCATGTGATGATCCTCCCCTTGACCGCGCTTTCGACGCATTTTTCCATGGAAGCGAGTAGGGGTTCGTAGCCGTAACCGCCGATGATGTTGACCAGCTTTGCCGAATTGGACATCAGCCGTTTCCAGCCTTGGGCCTCGCCGATCTCGCGAGCATACATCTGGTAAAAACAAACGCCCTTGAGCACAATTCCGCCGGCGGTCTCGATTTTGGCGGTGAATCCCATACGGTCGCAGGCATTCTTGATTTCGGGCGAAGTGGCAACAAGAAGCGCGACCGAAGGATTGATCTTCTTGCCGTCGAGAAGCCCGGCCAGGGTTTCCATCTCGACCAGAGACAACTGCGGCGCTGCGAACACCACCACGTCGAGTTGATCGTCCGAGGGCCGATAGGATGCGAGAAATGCCTCTACTTCCGCCCGGCCGATGGAAATTGATTTCGGGGGCGGACCGTCGAACACGGAGGAAAGGTCCGGCGCCTCGGGCGTAACGCCGACCATGTGAAACAGCGCAGTTGAACCGTAACTGGCAAGGGCGGCGCCGATTTGTTTCATTTCGTCGGATGTGGGCGTGCCGTCGACACCCGTGACTACGGGGACGTCCCAGTATGATTCCATAAATCCGCCGATAATTCCGCCGACGGCGCCCCATTCGGATAGATCGTCAGGGCGGAAGGAAAGATCGAACAGGCGGCTGCCCCGGCGGCATTGATCGAGGTGATATCCGTACCGGGGAACCCGGCCGGCAAGGGCCGCGGCCAGCGCCGACGGCCCGCCCTGGAAATTGGTGCGCGCGCCCATCACGCTGTTGGCGTAAATGGATGATCCGGTATCGCCATAAGCGATATGTTCGCCGCGAACCGGGGGCATGATGGTCTGATAATTGATGCAGGTATCGGTCATCATGATGCCCATGGCTTTGAAGGCGGTTATCGCGCGCCGTTCAAGATTCGCCTGTTCTTCCGTTTGCCCCAACCGCTTGTAAGCTTCGAAATCGACGCCCCGGGGGTCGGTGACCGTGGGAACCCGGACCCGGCGCTGGTCCGCTTCCAGTGCGCACAGACTTTCCAGGAATTCGACACCGGCGAGTCCCAAGGATTCCGGATCAGCCATGATATGAACCTGGGAAACTTCGATGCAGTCTTTGGCGTCAAAAAAACCGCCGACGCGGATGATCTGTTCCATGGCGTAGCGTCGGGCAGGGCCCAGTTCACCCGCAAGCATGGCCTTTTCTTCCGAGGTCAGAGTGATGTCGTGATCAAGGGAAATCGGATTATTCCCTGATGAGGGTGTGTTCACTTTGGATGCCTCCTGTTTTCATGCCCTCTCTCACATAGCATTTATACGAGAAGACCAAAAACGGATTGTCAAAATTATGCCAGTCACGCATCCGTTCGGGGCGGCATTGACGCCACGCCCCTAGTGGGATAGGGGTGCGTTAGACGATGAAATCTAAGGGGATTGTCTGGTGGCACGGCGGAGCGGTTCGGCCCAAATTGGAAGAAAGACCGGAATAAAGAGAAAACCGGGCGCTAAGGCTAAATCCGGTCCAGGTCTGGTGCGGCAACTGCTTATCGCTGCTGTGGTTCTGATTGCCTTGCTTGGGGGATTCGGGCTCGGGCTGTTTTTTATGGACTCCCCGGGTGAACCTCAAAAGGCGGCTAAATCCAAGGCGTGGTACAAGACCCAAAAACCACCCCCGACCATGATTTTGATTCCCGACGAACCCTTGATTCCTGAAATCGGAAACGGTGCGGACCGTACGCTGCGTGCTTACGAGGAAGCCCTGCCGAAAGAAATATACGAACCGCCGGAACCAAAGTTGGAGCCGCCTACCGGCGGCGGGCAGCATTTCGGGGGTCCGGGCGCCGTGCCCGAACCAACCATAGCCCAGTCTTTGGCGATGGTACCGGTCAAGCCTTCCGCGACGGATTCGTATCTGCCTCCATGGCGCAAGTTCGCGGTGAAGGCGCCGGCCACAAACGGCAGGCCCAGGATCGTCCTTGTTATCGATGATATGGGAATCGATCGGAAACTCTCGGGCGAAGTCGTCGGTTTTAAGGGGCCGCTAACGCTTTCCTACCTTGCATATTCGGATGATCTTCAAAAGCAGACCGCATCGGCAACGGCTGCCGGGCATGAGCTTTTGTTGCACGTTTCCATGGAACCCGGCAACGGAGCCCTTGACCCCGGCCCCAATGTTCTGAAAACGGATCTGTCCGTTGATGAAATTCAAAGGCGTTTGTTGTGGGGATTTTCCCGGGTTCGTTTTTTCGTCGGGATCAACAACCACATGGGCAGCAAGTTCACGGAAAACAGCAAAGGCATGACGGTGGTTATGCAGGAGCTCAAAAAACGGGGATTTCTGTATCTGGACTCCCGCACCACCGGGAGCACGGTTGGTCCCAGGTTGGCGCGTCAGTTTGGGGTGCCTTTTGCGGAACGGAACATCTTTCTCGATCACGTCAACGATGTTGCTGCCGTCAGGTCCCGTCTGGATGAGGTGGAACGGTTGGCCCGGCGCAGAGGGCTCGCCATCGCCATTGGTCATCCCCGTCGGGCGACGCTTGCCGCCCTGAGGGACTGGCTGCCCGGGCTCGAAAAGAAGGGCTTTGTTCTCGCTCCCCTGTCTTCCGCCGTTAAGGCGCCTCAAGAATAAAAATCACGGAAGAAATGGAACATTTCGCGTATGGCATGACCATCCGCGCTCGCGAACACCAGATCGCCGCCGCCGGCGTCTATAGTATTCTCAAGCACGGAAAAGGGGGCCCCACAGTAGTAAGGGATCCCTTATTTGGCGTCGGGCATATGAAAAGGAACCGGAGTTATTGGCTTTCACGCCATGAGGGAGTCTTG
>JAOUPW010000218.1 GCA_029879665.1 Rhodospirillales bacterium
CCTCAAGCAACGCTTCAAGGGGGGGGACAAATATCCGTTGGTGCTGATGCTGGAACCCCTGTTCCGTTGCAATCTGGCATGCGAGGGATGCGGCAAGATCGATTACCCGGACCAGATTCTCAATCGTCGCCTCAGCGTCGAGGAATGCCTGCAGGCGGCGGAAGAATGCGGCGCCCCCATCGTTTCCATTCCCGGCGGCGAACCTTTGCTGCACAAGGAAATCGGCGAGATCGTTGACGGCCTGATCGCGGCCAAGAAATTCGTCTACCTCTGCACCAACGCATTGTTGCTGGAAAAGAAGATGGATCGCTTTAAACCCAGCCCCTACCTTACGTTTTCCGTTCATCTCGACGGCAACAAGGACCACCACGACCGCGCGGTTTCGCAAACCGGCGTCTTCGACCAGGCGGTTGCCGCCATCCGCGAAGCGCGCCGGCGCGGTTTCCGCGTCACCATCAACTGCACCTTGTTCGAAAACGCAGATCTTCGCGACATGGCCGACTTCATGTCCTTTGCCTGCGAAGAACTTGACGTCGAAGGGGTCACCATTGCGCCCGGATACGCCTACGAACGCGCACCCGTGCAACAGCATTTCATGGCCCGGACCCGAACCAAGCAATTCTTCCGTGATCTGTTTTCCCTCGGCAAGGGCAGGAAATGGCGCTTCAACCAGTCCACGCTCTATCTCGATTTTCTCGCCGGCAACCAGCAATACGAATGCACACCGTGGGGCAACCCGACCCGCAACGTATTCGGCTGGCAGCGTCCGTGTTATTTGATTGGCGAAGGATACGCCGCCACCTTCAAGGAACTGATGGAAGAAACCGACTGGGACGCCTATGGCACCGGGCGCTATGAAAAATGCGCCGATTGCATGGTCCACTGCGGCTATGAGCCCACCGCCGTGGTCGACACCGTCGCCCACCCCCTAAAAGCGCTGAAGGTATTTCTCAAAGGGATCGATACGGAAAAACCCATGCTCCCGGATATTTCCCTCGAAAATCAGCGACCGGCGGAATTCATCTTTGAAGAACTGCGGGAAAATCTAGTCCAATCCAAAACCGGGACCGACGAGCGCAGCAGCGCGGCGTAAAGCCGACATCGCTTTCCGGCTTTCCCAGGCCAGCCCCAGCATTTCCCAGAAATCGTCCTGATTTTTGTATAGGCCGGTAATCATTTTTTTCGCCCGGACATTTCCCTCATCGTCCAGCCCCGCCATCACCCAGGAAGGAATGGTCCGGTCATGGGGGTCGGCGACCGCCCTGAGCACGAGAAACGGAACGCCGGCTTCGAAAGCGGCTTCGGCCACGCCATGGCTTTCCATATCGACCGCGGCGGCGGCGGTTCGCACCCTGAGGTCTTTTTTCGACTCGAGGGACGTCACCGCCTCGTCGGACCCGGCAAGGGCCGCGACCCGGACATCATGATGATTGATGACCGCCCGGCCCAAAGCGGACCGCCAGCTTTCGTTGGTCGAATAGCGATGACCGCCGGGCGAGACCACCTCATTGGCGATAATCAGAACGCCCGCCTGTAGCCCGGGGGTTAATCCACCGGCGACGCCAAAGCTGAGAAGCGCGTCGCATCCATCGTCAATGAGGTTTGAGGCGTATTCCCGGGCGCGGGCGGCGTTGGCGCCGGCGCAGGCTACACGCAGCCCCGAGCCGGCCGGAAACCGGGAAAGGCAAACGGATTCTCTTCTTAACCCGGTGATGACGCCAATGGTCTTCAATCAGATTCCGTATTTTGGATGCTTGTCGTTTGCATTCAACAGATTGCGGTAACGGGCCAGGGTCCACAACGGGAAATAGGCGCTGTAGCCATGGTATCTCAGGTAAAAAACCCGGGGAAAGCCGACGGCGTTAAAATATTCCTCGACCCATTTTCCGTTCTCGCGCGGGGAATGAATCAGATACTCAACACCACGTTTGACGGCTTCGCTTTCGGTTTTGCCTGCCGCCATCAGCGCCAGCAGCGCCCAGGACGTTTGCGAGGGCGTGCTGGTCTTGACCTCGTCCCGGCGATGCTGCCAGTAGCTGGCGCAATCTTCGCCCCAACCGCCATCGGCGCGCTGGAGGAACTTCAACCATTCCACCGCTTTTTGGATATAGGGTGCGTTCATATCTTCACCGGCGGCGTTTAAGGCGCACAGCACCGACCAGGTGCCGTAAACGTAATTGTTGCCCCAACGCCCGAACCAGGAACCGTTTTCTTCCTGTTCCTGTTTGAGAAATTCCAGGCCGCGGGCAACTGCGGGGTGGGACTTGTCATATCCCAATTGCGCCAACATTCCGAGACACCTCGCGGTCACGTCCGAGGTCGGCGGATCAAGCAGCGCGCCGTGATCGGCAAAGGGGATATGCTGGAGAAAATCGTTGTTGTTTTCGGCGTCAAACGCCCCCCAACCGCCATTCTTGCTTTGCATGCCGAGAACCCATTCCGTGGCCCGTTCGATGGCTTCGGCGTAGGCTTCCGGATTGGCGCGATGGAGCGCCATGACCACCACGGCGGTATCGTCCACATCGGGATAGTAATCGTTCCAATACTGGAAGGCCCAGCCCCCGGGACGGACATCCGGCCGTTTTGAAATCCAGTCGCCCCGGACATCAAGAATCTGCCGCCCCTTAAGCCAGGTCAGGGCGCTCGAAAGAACCGGGCCATCGGGATCAAACCCCACTTCCAGCATGGCATGCGATGCAAGACCGGTATCCCACACCGGCGACAGGCACGGCTGGCAGTAACCTTTGCCGTTGCTAAAGACCAGCAACTTATCAATGGATTCGCGCGCGGTGACAAAATCGGGGTGATCCCGGGGATAGCCCAGGGCGTCGAAGGCCATCGCCGAATTGGCCATGGCGGGAAAAATTCCGCCAAGACCGTCTTCGCCGTTCAACCGTTCCTTGACAAAGGCCATGGCTTTCTCGATCCCCTTGTCCTGCAAGGACTTGGGCACCAACGGCTCCAGGATCCGGGCCAGGGAATCCAGCCACAACATTAAAGTGCCCAGCCAGTGACCGGTCGGGTTGTTGAGATATTTTTTGTGCTTGTCCGGCAGGGTAACGAACAATTCCTGAATGCTGACATTGCGGGGATTGCGGGCACGGGGCTTGAGCGCCGCCAGCACCAGAAGGGGAACCATGACCGTGCGCGACCAATAGGACACTTTTTCGATATGAAACAGGAACCATTTGGGAAGCAGCATGGCTTCAACCCGGATTACCGGCGCCGCGCGCCAGGGAACCTGACCGAACAATGCCAGGGTGATCCGGGTAAACACGTTCGCTTTGGCGGCGCCGCCGTGGGCAAGCACGGCTTCGCGGGCGCGCTTCATGTGGGGCGCGTTAACATCGTCGCCGACCAATTTGAGCGCGTAATAGACCTTTACGGTGGCGCTCATGTCGAAATCGCCGTCGTGATAAAGGGGCCAGCCGCCATGATCTTCCTGGATCGAGCGCAGATAGTTGGCGAGCTTTCCCTCGATCTCGTCATTGAGGTCGCCGAGAAAATGATTGAGCAGAATGTATTCCGCGGGAATGGTGGCGTCGGCTTCCAGCTCAAACGCCCAATGACCGTCCTCGTCCTGCCGATCGACAAGCCCACGGGAAGTTTCCTCGATGATGGTATCGAGAGAGACCTCGCCTGCTTCAAAGGCTTCATTCGGTTTTATTGCTAATCTGTCGTGCATGCCCGTTTCGGTATTCTTGCCGGGAACTGACAGAAGAGTCAGCTTTGGATGGTCCTCGTTCCCCCGGCCATGTTTTTAGGTTCTTATATTTTTCTTAAAAAAGCGTAATGTTTGTCAACTCTTAGCTCCCCTCTCCGCAACCAGGCCCGCCGCCGTGTATCCTGAGCGGATTGCACCCTCGATGGTAGCCGGAAGACCCGTTTTGGTCCAGTCACCAGCAAGATAAAGGTTTTTCCAGCGGGTTTCCGACGAGGGCCTTAATAACACCTGTTCCGGGGTTTGTGCAAAGGTTGCGCGCTTTTCCTTGACGATTCGCCATAACGGCGGCGAATCGGCCTTTTTGCCAAGAATACCGCCCAATTCCATCCACAGCCGGGCGGCAATTTCGTCCGAGGACCGTTCGGCCAGGGCGTCGGCGGCACTGACCGTCACCGAGGCGATTCCATCGCGGATAAACAACCAATGACAGGCCCCCCCGACAAGCCCCAGAAAGGATATATCCACCTTTTCCCGACTTTCGTCTCCCAACCTGAAGTGGGCATTCACAATGGGCCGGCTTTCCGTCGGCGCCGTCAGGTCCGGAACCAGAGTTTTCGCCACCGCCGGAGGCAGAGCCAGGATCAGGTGTTCCTCCGGGGAAAGCGGGATGCGCTCGGCGCCGAAGTCCATCGTCATGGCCCGATCGCCATCGTACTCGATCGCCCTGAGGCGGTGATTGAAAAGAATCCGGCTTCCCCGGCCGGTGAGATACGCCAAGGCCGGATCGACAAAGCTTTCGCTCAGGCCCCGGCGCGCGATTCGCGGCCGGCAAGCCGATTCACCCCGGCCAAACATTTCCCGGACCACAGGCCAAAGCAGGGATGCCGACGCTTCGTTCGCCGATGTGTTGAGAACCGCAACCGCCAGCGGCTCCCAGAATCGCCGGTAGAGCCCCCGGTTGCCGCCGAAAACATCCGCGACCGTTGCCTCCGGCTCCGCCCAGGCCAGCTTGAGCGCACCGAAATAATCCCAGGGGCTGCTTTCCGGCACCCTCCGGGCGGCGTTGAAAATCCAC